>NZ_JPUW01000029.1:0-33889 GCF_000743635.1 Lysinibacillus sp. BF-4
AAATTTTTTACATAAAAAAACAACCTACACACGTAGGTTGCTTTGTTTTACACCGCTACTGGCGCTTTAATGCTTGGGTGTGGATCATAGCCTTCAATTACTAAATCGTCTAGCGTCATATCAAAAATCGTAGCGTCCGCTGTGATGCGCAGCGTCGGCAAGTCGCGTGGTGTGCGCGACAGTTGTTCTTCGATTTGTGCGATATGGTTGTTGTAAATATGCACATCACCAAAGCTATGCACAAAATCACCAACGGCTAGCCCGCACTCATGCGCCACTAAATGCGTCAGTAACGCGTAGCTCGCGATATTAAACGGCACGCCTAAAAATGTATCCGCACTGCGTTGGTACAGCTGACAGCTTAACTTGCCATCTGCCACATGAAACTGGAAGAAAGCATGGCACGGTGGTAGCGCTGCGCGGTCTTCTTCTAAGTCTTCCGGATTCCATGCGGAAACAATAATACGACGTGAGTTAGGGTTATGCTTAATTTGGTCAATCGCCACTTGTAGTTGGTCAATGGTCTCGCCTGTCGATGTCGTCCAGTTGCGCCATTGTTTGCCGTACACATTGCCAAGATCACCATACTTACGCGCAAAGTCATCGTCCGTTAGAACGCGTTGTTGGTAGTGCGCCATTTGCTCGTCGTACTGCGCCTTAAACGCCTCGTCAACTAAGCTACGACGGCCAAAGTCGGTCATATCAGGGCCTGTGTACTCGCTTGAAGTCACCCATTTTTTAAAGGCCCACTCATCCCAAATATGATTGTTATGTTCAAGCAAATAGCGAATATTGGTATCGCCCTTAATAAACCACAATAGCTCACTCGCAATTAAACGAAAAGGTACGCGTTTTGTTGTAAGTAGCGGAAAGCCTTTCGTTAAATCAAAGCGCAGTTGATAGCCAAATAATGAGCGTGTACCTGTGCCTGTACGGTCGCCCTTTTGCGTGCCTTGCTCTAGCACATCGCGGCACATTTGCAAGTAGTGTTGTTCCATTTTTTCATCACTCCAATTTTTTTATTATAGCATGTTACATCTGAGAAGAAAAAAGGTATAGAAGCGAAAGGAGTGATTTTATGCAGTTACATCACGGGACATTATATTGGCCTGCAACGACGCCACCATTTGTAGCAGAAAAAATCAACGAGCCGCGCTCACATTATGACGCGGTAATTGTAGGCGCTGGGATGTCGGGCGCATTGACCGCGCATTATTTAATGCAACAAGGCTTAACGGTAGCGGTGCTTGATAAGCGTAACGCGGGCGAAGGAAGTACGAGCGCCAATACGGGGCTTTTGCAGTACAGCAATGACATTATGTTAAGTGAGTTAATCGAACAAATTGGCGAGCGCGATGCCGTACAATTTTATACACTGTGCTACGAAGCTATGCAAGATTTAGCGAAGATTGCCACACCACTCGCTTGTGACTTTGTACCACGCAACAGTATTTACTATGCGAGTAGTGCAGAAGATGAGCCGCGACTGCGCGATAATTTTGCGGCACTAACGAAACACGGCTTCCCTGTTAAAGAAAGTAACTTTAACGGACGGTACGCCTTAATTACGTCAGGTGATGCCGAAATTAACCCGCTCAAATTTGTACATGCCTTACTTGATGATGCTGAGCAGCACGGGGTGCACGTTTTTCCGTATACGGAGGTAACGGACAGCTTTGTGCGTGACAATGGCGTGTTGCTACATACTTCTATGGGTGATTTTACGGCGGATGCGGTTATTTATACAACAGGCTACGAAACACTGCCCGTTGGCAAGCGGGTACGTGCTGCCATTCACCGCTCCTACGTCATTGTAACAGAGCCGCTTGATGATCCGCCTGAGGCTATGATTTGGGAAACCGCCATTCCGTATTTATACATCCGCAAAACAGCGGACAATCGTTTAATTATTGGCGGGCTTGATGAGGATATTGCGACAGCACCTAGCGAGGCTAGCATTGCCAATCATGCCGAAACATTACAGCACCAAGCGGAGCAATTGCTTAAACGTGATTTGCCAATTGCCTACAGCTACGGCGCAACGTTTGGCGAGTCTGTAGATAATTTGCCCTTTATTGGCGCACACCCGACAAAGGCGCACCATTATTATTTACTTGGCTACGGTGGTAATGGGACGGTTTACAGTATGATGGGGGCTAAAATGTTGGCGCAATTAGTAAAGGGCGAAACGCCTATTGGCGCACATTTGGTTGATTTAACGGAGCGATTAGTATAATAAAAAAAGCGCGTTGTTGACTCGCAACAATGCGCTTTTAAAATTGTAGTACTTCGCCGTAGCGCGCTTTTAACTGCTTTTGCAAGGCGGGCGCTAGTGCGGTGTCTGTACGTAGTTGAATGTTCTGTGCGGCTGGCTGTGCCGTAACGCTTAAGTGGAGCGCGCTTGGCATCGTAAAATTATAATAGGACGCAATATCACGTTGCACATCATCTGCGATAGCAGTAAGTTCATCGGCTGACAGTTGCGCGGTCGCCTCAACGACTGCTCCCTCTGCCGTTAAAAAAGCCATGAGTGCTTCGTCCGCTTCCTTTAAATTAATATGTAGCCCATCATCCTCCTGCGTGGCATAGCCTAGTGCGCTGAGTGTGACGTGCTCGCCAAAAGTTTGCTGTAGGCGCTCGTTTAGCCCAGCAAACGCTGTTGTCTCTTGCTTGGGTGTTGTGAGCACGCCGTTTAAATTAATAAGCGCCAGCAATAGCCCTGTACTTGCCAAAATAGCGAGTAAATACTTCCACATCTTGCACCCTCCTTTCGTTTAGAAAGGTAGTATAGCACAAATTATTTGGTTTGTGGTTTAGGCTTTGGTACGCGCTGTTTTGGTGAGAGGCTCGCTGTTGCAAGAACAACCGAAGCAATCAGTGAGCTTGTTATTTTGACCTTCTTCACATCATCACACTCCTTGCCCCTACTATAGCGCGCTGTGTTCGTTCTCACTACTGACGAATGTTAATGATAAAGATAAATAAATTAAGGTTAAACAAAAACCCTCGATTTGCACACAAATCGAGGGTTTGATTAAGGTCGTATAAAGTTTTGGGTAACATAAGGGGCTTGCTCTGCATTAAATGCCGTACCAATGCCAAGATGCGTAAAGTCTGGCGTTAAAATATTGTCGCGGTGTCCCTTAGAGTCCATTAACCCTTCGTGCGATAAAATAATATTGGCATAGCCATAGCTAATATTTTCGCCTGACATATGCGGCGATAGCCCACCCCGTTTAATTCGGTCATGCGGCGCTTCACCGTTAAGGTTAGTATGGCTAAAATAATTGTTTTGTGCCATATCTACACTATGCAGCAAAGCAATTTGCGCAAGTTGCTCATGCCACAGTAATGGCTGCAATCCTTCTTGTACACGTGCCGCGTTGACTAACTCAAACATTAAGGCAGAAGCATCCTTAGCGTACACATCCGTTGGCGTACGGTAAAAGCCGTCCTTCGCTTGCTCAATATCCTCACGCACCCATAAAATCGCACGAATGCGGTCGCCCTCATGCACATCAATGATATAACTCACATAGCGCCCTTCGGTTAAATACGTCATTACGCGGTCGGTATCATTTAATTGATAGCGCACATTGCCTTTAATAATTTCGGTAATGGGCTCACCGTAGTTGGCGAGTACATCACTTTTTGTCATATTTACCGTAAGCGGTAGGTCAAACGTTTGGCTAGGTGTCATGGTATAGCCTGCCACAAGCTCACTGCCGCGCTTACCTGTTAAATAAAAATCTTGATAGTTGCCAGGCGCTTGCCATACAAAATCATAGTCACTCTCATACGTTGTGAGCGGCTTGTCTGTAACGGTAAATGTATAGCGTGTTTCTGCTAAGGCGCGCCCTGACGTACTTTTAATGCCCTCACTAAACACCGCCTCATACGCACCTGGCGCATACGGTGTGAGTGGCTTAATGGTAATGGTTTTTTGTTTGGCCGAAAGTTTAACTTGCCACGGCTGACCATCTCGTAAAATCTGCACATTGCCTATAATAGTAGTGACATCAATATCATCACTCAAAATGGCTGTAAAAACGTGGGTAGGTGCAACATCCTCACGATCTGCCGCAAGTACAGGCAGCGCAAGAACAAAGAAAAACAGTAGCGGTAATAGTTTTTTCATCGCATGCCCTCCAAATACGCGCGCATCACGTTGCGGCGATGTTTTACTTGGTGCTGATAGCTTAACCAAATCACAAATGGTGGCACGAGCGCATAAATTAGCAGCGCATACCATGTGCTAATCGTACCCGGTAGCGTTAAGCGCCACGCAAGCCCCGCCACATGAAAAACAAGTGTCAGCACAAATACAAGCAGGGGGTTGTAAATAAATAACCCACTACAAAGCGCGCCGAGTAAAAAATAAAAGCCGAGTCCCGCTACCACAAAGAGCCACGAAAATTGCTCCCCAGGTAACACAAAACTAACAAGCACCCCACCTGTCACCAACAGCATCACAGCTACAAACACAAAGAGCTGTGCGCGGTAGTTGGCGATTTTAACGTACGCTTGTTGATTAAACATTATAAATAGCGTTCCTTCTTTTTGTTGACGTCAAGCACGTCGATTTTCGCATCAATCGCAAGGGAAAGATTGCGCAAACGGTCTTGGATGGCGTTATAATCCACATCGCCTGCACCGCGCTGCATTACTTCAGTAAAATACGCTTCGTCAAAATTACCTGCTGTGCCAAACTGCGTAGCGGTATAGCGCTGTGCCACTTCGTTTGCCTCAGGTACTTGTTGTAAAATATTGTCGCGCAGCTCCCAAATGCTTGCGGGAATGTCCTCGCGATTTGCTAAAATTAAGCGCTGTGCGCCCCAGTTGCTATGGATAGAGGCGATTTCATTTCGCCATTTATATAAATACGGTACTGTCATGTTGTGACCTCACTTCACACAATATTTTGTAATGACTTTGCTTCCACGCACAATTACTTCGTTTAAGCCAAGTTGTTTTGCTTCTTTTTGTTTAGAAAATAACGGCACACCGTCACCTAAAAGTACAGGTAGTGTTGTAATGTGGTACTCGTCAATTAAGTTTTCGCGTTGTAATTGCCCCACTAGCGCTGTGCCACCGAGTAGCCAAATATCTTTGCCCTCTTGGGTTTTTAGCTCACGTACTACGTCACATACGGACGCATGGGTGTATGTAATGCGCTCGGTATTTTCGCGCTCACTACGTGTAAATACATACGAGTGTACATTTGGGTAAGGGTGGTGCTGACGCTCTATTTCGTTCACAATTTGATCATGCGTCACGCGCCCTAGTAATACCGTATCTACACTTGCGTGGAAGGTCGTTAAATCAAGCTCGCGCAAGTTTTCGGCAAGCTAGTCATAACTCCCCTTATTATCCGCAATGTAGCCGTCAAGACTTGTTGCCATATACACAATTAGTTTTCTCATGCCAATTCCCCCTTATTGTTACGTTTACTATACCATGTTTAGTACAGGCAAAAAAGTGCTCGCCTTCACGCAGGCCACAGCTTAGCCGATAGTAAGTGTAAGGAGGTGGCTAATGATGAAGGTAAATCCGAATCCATTGTTTGGTACGTTACCACGCGCTAAAGCGGAAACAGCGACGGAGGGTAAAGATTTTGAGCAATTGCTTATGCGTAGCTCACGTAAGTTTTCGAAAGGTATGACGAAGGCGGCTGTTACTAACCCTTATATTACGCGCCCTAATATGTCAGATGATGACGTGACCAAATTGATTAAACAGTTGCAAAAAATGTTGCAAGAGCTCCTTTTGTCGTTTGGTTTAACAAAAGACCCTAAGCTGTTAGCAGAGATCAAACGTGTGCAACAAGCGATTAAAGATTTGCAGGGCGGCATTGATACGAGCGAGCTCGAAAATCTGTACAACCGCGACTAAACATCGTATGATACAACTAATCACATAATTTTGCGGGGGAACTTTTCGGTTGAGAAGGCGTATGCCTGACCCTTTGAACCTGTTAGTTAATACTAGCGTAGGGAGCAAATTAGTATGCCGTTCTTTCGGTATATTTTTTCGTGCGCCCACACTAGTCGGCGCATTTTTTTGTGGACTTTTTTTACGCCTGTGTGATGGGTTGGGCTTTAGCAATTTTTACGGTTTGGTAAGGGTTTTAAGGTTGTGTATGAAGGCAAAGAACGCCTTTGCCGCTGTGGAATCCAGTGTAGTGAGCTAAATCCTTGGCTTATGCCACACTTTAATTCGAAGGAAAAATACTTCGGCTTCAAGTGCTTGCATGTCCAGCGGATTTGAACAAGCTCACTTCACATTTTAGGGTTCCAACGTCTATCGGAATTGACCAAGCCCTCTCCACTTTTAGGTTTTATCTAGTTTCGAAAGGCAGCTTCTTGTGTCATTTCACTTTTGTGTCTGAACGCAAAGAACGCGTTCAACCCAATTGGCTAGCCAACCCGACTAACTTCTTCCGCTGTTTCAATCAGTCATCAGAAAGCAAAAAAACGCTTTCGATGTCTGCTTTCCAACTGCATTGAAGTTGAACAGTCGTTTTGGCTTTTAAGAGTTCCAATGCCCTGTGAAGCTTAACGCCTTTCTCCACTTTTAGGTTTTATCTAGTTCCGAGGGCTAGCTTCTTCGGCTGTTTCGGTCAATCAACTGAAAGCAAAAAAACGCTTTCGTCGCTTGCCCTCCAACATCCATCGAAGCTTTCAAGCCCTCTCCACTTTTAGGTTTTAGGAGGTTTTTTTATGGGTTTAGGTTATGGTGTGCGGCAGGTTGGGCCGCTTGTGCATTGTATTACAAATACGGTGGTGGCGAATTTTACGGCGAATGGGTTGTTGGCTGTTGGGGCATCACCGATTATGGCGGATGCGCCTGAGGAAGCGGCGGCTATTACGGGGATTGCGAATGCGCTACTCGTCAATATTGGCACGCTCCACGCGCGTACGGTTGAGGCAATGAAACTTAGCGTACAGGCGGCAAATACAGCGGGCATCCCTGTGGTGCTTGATCCTGTTGGTGCGGGCGCGTCGCCTTATCGCCTTCATACCACGCAGGCTTTACTCAATTACCGCATTTCGTGCATTCGTTGTAATGCGGGTGAGCTTGCGGCGATTGCAGGGGTGGACTGGGCGGCAAAAGGTGTGGATGCCGGCAGTGGCACAGCAGATGTTGTCACACTGGCTAAACAAGTTGCTCACCGCTACCAAACGCTTGTCGCTGTTACAGGCGCGCGCGATATTGTAACGGACGGCACACGTGTTATTAAAATTTACGGCGGCAGTGAGCGCCTTACCCAAATTACAGGTGCTGGCTGTTTACTATCTGCCATTGTGGCGGCATTTTTAGCCGTCGAGCGCTCAATTGAAGCGGTTGCCTGCGCGATGCAGTTTTACAAACGTTGCGGCGAACAAACGCAAATGGCAACCTTTGGGGACATTAGTGCTTCCCTACTTACAGCACTACACACATTAAGTCAAAAAGGAGCGATGTCATATGAAAGTAGCTTTAACCATTGCAGGTTCTGATTCTGGCGGGGGCGCTGGTATTCAGGCTGATGTTAAAACGTTTCAAGAGCTCGGCACATTTGGGACGAGTGTTATTACAGCGATTACCGCACAAAATACATTAGGGGTGCATGATGTTCACCCTATTCCTACGGCTACCATTGCGGCACAGCTCGATGCGGTGCTAAGTGATTTTGAGGTGGCGGCAGCAAAAACAGGCATGTTGTTTTCGGCAGATATTATTGCGCTCGTTAGCGAAAAACTCACGGGGCGCAATATCCCACTTGTCATTGATCCTGTGATGATTGCTAAAGGCGGGGCTAGCTTGTTGCAACAGCAAGCGATCGAGGCAATGAAGACGTTGCTCATTCCGCTTGCGACCATTATTACGCCAAATATCCCTGAGGCGGAGGTACTTGCGGGGATGCCGATTAAAAATGAAGCGGATATGCAAGTGGCGGCGCAGCGTTTATTGGCGCTCGGTACACAAGTCGTCATTATTAAAGGTGGGCATGCGGTCAACCCGAGCCATGCGCGCGATTATATTGCGACTAAAGACGAGACCTTTATTGTCGAAACCCGCTTCGTGCCAACAACACAAACGCACGGCACAGGCTGTACCTTTTCGGCAGCCTTAACAGCGGAGCTCGCAAAAGGCGCAACTTTGCGCGAGGCTGTGGTAACAGCAAAACAATTTATCCAAAGCGCCATTGCGCACCAACTGCATCTCGGCGCTGGGCATGGGCCTACCAATCACAGTGCCTTTAAGCGCTTTGAGCCATTTGAGGTGACCATTTATGAAGCGTGAGCAATTGCATACGTATTTTATTATGGGGAGCGAAAACTGCGACGAGCCCCTGCACGTACTTGAGCAAGCTTTGCAGGCAGGTGTGACTTGCTTTCAGCTCCGCGAAAAAAACCTAACAGGCGAAGCGCGCTTACAATTTGCTAAAGCGTGTCAGGCGCTGTGCCAACGCTACGCTGTGCCGTTTATTGTCAATGACGATGTAGCATTAGCCGTACAATTACAAGCAGACGGTGTGCATGTTGGGCAAGACGACCTTGCCGCGGCAGAGGCACGCAAGCAATTACCACATGGCATCCTTGGTGTGTCGGCACATAACGAAGCAGAAATTGCGCAGGCTATTGCGGACGGTGCGGATTATGTGGGCATTGGCCCCATCTTTGCGACCACCTCTAAACCTGATGCTAAAACGCCTTGCGGTACAACGGCACTACGCGCGATGCACGAGCGCTTCCCTAGCCTACCAAAAGTTGCAATTGGCGGCATTACACCAGCTAATGCGCGTGCGGTGCGCGCTACAGGTGTGGACGGCGTGGCGGTGATTTCTGCTATTGCAGGAGCACCAGATATTTTAGCGGCGGTAAAAGCATTCAATTTATAAACATTTCGTGGTACTATAAGTACAGTGAGGTGGTTAACATGATTAATGTATTACGCACGAAGCAACATGCGTTGTTTCCATTAAAGGTAACACTCGCACTCGTTGGGCTAACCATGTTGTTTTTTGTACTTGGCACATTATTGCCTGATGCTAGCACATTGTACGAAGTATTATTAATACTTTCAGGCGCAGGCTTTTTAGTAGCGCTAGTACTTGGCTTTGTGACACATAATAAAAATGTAATGATTATTAATACGATTGTTAGCGTGTCATTTGTAGCCATTGTTGGTGTTTTACTGAATTATGTATAACAAAGGAAATCAGTGCCTACATACGCGGTGCTGATTTTTTATTTGGAGGAGGGATTTGTATGATAGCGCAACAACACCTAGTTACCCAGCTGATTGCTAAGCAACGTGTGCTAATTGTACAGCCAATGGGCTGGGGCAAGCGCCGTATTTACGAGCAAGCCACAAAGAAATTGCGCGCGCAAAACGAAGGGGTCACTGTAGTAATTAGCCCCATTCAGTCTACGATGGCGGACAGCGCAGTGATTGACCGCACAACTAATCAAACCTTTGCGGAGCGACAGCAACTGATTTATGCGTGCAACACACAACGCTGTCAGTTTTTATTTATTTCGCCTGAGCAACTAGCAGATGATAGCTTATTTGCGCTATTAAGTCAGCTACGTATTGCGCTACTTGTTATTGAGGAGGCCCATCACCTTTCTCGCATTGGTACAACAAGTGATCCCCATTACCGCCGGATTGCACAGCTTTTAACCATTTTACCCGAAAATATTCGCGTGCTTGCCACAACCGCAACGGCTAATCGTCGCGTAACAGAGGATATTGCGAAACACCTTGGCTCACCGATTATTGTCAAAGGCTCACTTAGCCTAACATCGCTTCATTTACATAAGCTTTTAGTGCCGACAACGGAGCAAAAATACGCGTGGCTGAAACAAAACGCCACGCACTTTACTAAGCCCACACTCATTTATGCCGCCACTGTGCGCGAGTGTGAGCGCATTGCGGACTGGCTTCGTTTGCTTGGTTTACGCGTGGGGCTTTACCCTAAACAAACACAAGCCTTTATGGACAACCAGCTTGACGTCTTGCTTTGTACCACCGCTACCACTACGATTTTTACTAAGGGTGATGTGCAAACCGTCATCCATTATGACCGACCACTGTCGATTGTGACGTACTACCAGCAAATTAGTAATGCGGGGCGCAGCATCCCCCGTGCAAACTGCATTATTTTATACAAGGAAAAATTTGCGCCACTGCCAAAACCAAGCTTTAAACAAGCGCAATACCAAGAGATTATTACCTTTATTGAAGGCTTTGACGGCGTTACATTGCCCACACTTAAAGCAGCTATTAACTATAAGGACAGCGTCATACAAGATAGCTTGACGCGTGCTGTAATGGATGGGTTGCTCGAAAAAGAACGCAACACCTACTACCGCACACCAAAGCCGTATATTTTACAACAAGCGTATACACGCCATGTCGAGCAAGCGCGTCAGCTGGAGTATAATGGGCTGAGCTATATGCTACAAACTAACGGCTGTTTAATGCAAACGACAGCAACGACGCTAGATGATACCGAGGCACGCCCTTGCGGAAAGTGTAGTTACTGCACGCAATTATCACCAACGATTGACCGTATTGAGCGCGAGGCTGTGCAAGAAGTAAAGCAATTTTTTGAGGCACGCACGACTGTTTTTATGCCCCATAAAAAATCAGCCATGACCAATCGTCCGCTTCGTCAACGCTTTACAACAGGGCTTGCGCTCAGCTATAGTGACGAGCCGCTTGGCAAAGCCATCTACGACGAAAAATTTAACGACGGCATATTTTCTCAAGCTACCATTGACCGCGTGGTACAACTGCTTCAACCACTTTGTGACAGTCAAACGGTTATTGTCCCTATCCCATCTACACGTCACACGACGCTTGTGCCTACGCTTGCTAAGCAAGTCGCACAAGCCCTTGGCGTGGCCTATAGCATGTGCTTTAGCAAACAAAAAGACACAGCCGTACAAAGTAAATGTTTAAACGAAGCACAACAAGAACAAAACATTCGTCACCATTTAGTACTTGCGCCTGCTACTGATTTTAGCGACCAGCACGTCATCTTACTGGATGACTTTGTTGACTCACGCTGGACCTTTGCGGTAGCGGCGGATGTGCTCCATACCACAGCACCGCGTCAAATTACCGCAGTTGCACTTGTGGATCAAAGTACAACATAATTGAAAGGAGCCTACTTTGTATGGCCTTTACCCAATGCGAGCGCGCCATTTATTTATTTTGTGCGCCGCTCAATCAAACCCGAACAACGCCACTCACTGTAGCAGAGTGGCATATTGTCCGCGAAATGTTAGAAGAACACCGCGCGCAACCTAAACAATTATTAACCTCTACCCTTGCATTACCTGAGCGTATCGCGCAAAAGATTACAGCGCGTCAACAATTAGGGCTTGCGCTTTATGAGTTAGAGAGTGCCATCCATAAAGGCTACCGCATTATGTTTGATTACGCCATGCCACGTCGCATTTTGCGTGTGCCACGTAATGCGCGCCCCCCTTATTTGTATTATGTCGGGGATCTTTCGCTTTGTGCGATGCCTTCTGTCCTTGCGGTGTTTCAAACGGAGTTACTTGTACAACTCGAGCCACATACTATTATGACACCGTACTATGATGAGCACGTTGCGAGTTACTTACAGCGCGGAGGACGCGTGATTATTACCGCTGACGAAGGGCTTAATTTTTGGACGCGGCAGCACCAAATACGCCGCTTCATCCAACAAGGTCAGCTCCTTATTACGACCTTACAACCCGTATCAACAACAGGGCAACCTACAACCGATTACTTTACACTATGCCAGTGGCTAGCGGATGCTGTATTAATTAGTGATACACCACTCGACGGGGAGCTGTTTGAGCGTGTCGTTGCTAACTGTGAGCACCAATGGTCAACCATTTATGTTACAGGCACAGGCGAAGCAATCGATGCCCTTACCCAAACGGCACAAGCAACACCATTCACCACAATGGACGCCGTACGCAAAGGGCATCGCACAAATGAGCCCGCCCGCTTTGCCGAATTAGTGCAGTTACTCACACCAACCACTTTACCTGCTTGGCAAACTGCGCTACACGATGCCCTTGCAGAAGCAAGCAAGCACGCCAGCAAAGATGAGCTAAGTGCGGCAATCCACGCTTATTTTACACAATCTTGACATTCGTAGCATAACGAATGTCTTTTTTCACACAAAAAACGAGGGGATGCACTCCCCTCGCTTTACTTATACGCTCGCGTACTGGCTACGCAGTTCAACTTTTAAAATTTTGCCTGACGGGTTACGCGGCAGCTCGTCAACAAAGCGCACAGACTTGGGCTTTTTATAACTCGCTAAACGCCCTTCACAGAAATTAATAATGTCTTGTTCTGTTACTGTCTTACCCTCTTTTAACGCAACGACGGCTTGCACAGACTCGCCCCATACAGGATCTGGCACGCCAATCACTGCCACCTCTAGTACGTCAGGATGGTGGTATAAAACATCCTCAATCTCACGCGGGTAAATATTAACCCCACCGCTAATCAGCATGTCTTTTTTACGGTCAATAATATAGTAGTACCCCTCTGTATCTTGCATCGCCAACTCCCCAACAGAGAAGTAGCCATTCCAAAAGGCTTGCTTTGTTGCCTCTGGATTACGGTAATACTCATCTAATAAGTAAGGCCCTTTAAAGTAAAGCTCGCCTACCTCCCCCACTTTAACGGGCTGCTTATCATCATCCACAATAATGCACTCCACAAATGGGAAGGGTTGCCCAACTGAGCCGTCCTTACTAATATCCTTAGGCTTAATATTTAACGTTACTGCACTTTCCGTTGCGCCGTAAAACTCATGTAAATCGACACCTGGGAAGTACTCAACAATTTTATACTTCGTTTGCGTTGGTAGTGCTGAGCCTGCCGAAATAAATACGCGCAGTGAACTCGCATCATACTTTTTAATCGTTTCCTCTGGTAAATTAACAAGGAAATTATACATCGTTGGCGCCATAAATGTATTGGTAATGCCGTATTTTTGCACATCCGCTAAAAACTTCTCTGGGCGGTAGGCTTCCTCTACAATAATTGTGCCGCCTGCCGTCAGTTGTGTCATAAGGAAAATCCACGGTGCTGCATGGTAAATCGGCCCAACAACTGCATGAACATCCGACTCATCAATCTTATACTCTGCCGCTGTCACAAGTGCCGTTAGCATACGTGAGCGATGCGAAATGACAACGCCCTTTGGCTTGCCCGTTGTACCTGATGTGTAACCAAAATACATCGTATCCGTTTCGACCACATCACTTGGTGGCACGTCTGGTGCGCCGCTTTGTAAAAATGCCTCGTAGGTTTCGCCTACGACTAGCATCGTATCAATTTGTGCCGTGACATCGCCAATGCGCCCGTACTCCGCCACATACTCAGGCGTTGTAATGTAAGCGCGGCTCTCTGAGTGCTCTACAATGTACGCAATCTCAGGTCCTACCGCACGGAAGTTAATCGGCACGATAATTACCCCAATTTTCGATAAGCCGACGATAATTTCAATATATGTACCGTTATTTTTCATCATAACAGCAACCTTGTCACCCTTTTTATAGCCTTGTGCTAAAAAAGCATTCGCTAGGCGATTGCCACGCTCGTTTAGTTCCTCATACGTGTACAAGGTGTCCTCAAACACGACCGCTGTCTTATTACGGTATTTTACTGCGTTTTGATTCATGACGTTTCCGAATGTTAACATAGCTACTACCCCTTTGTGTGTAATATTTCTACTTCATCCCAAATATTGTGACGTTATTTTCATAAAATCATTTTTTACAATAACGTTACTTACTATCTTAACGAATATTCAGACCATTTATCATAAGCTATACTACCCAAAATACAAAATAATTTTCTATTTATTTTGTTAATTAATAATGAAACTTTGTACTTTTCTTTGATTCCAACTATTTCCCATACTATTACACACAAGCTATTGGATTTATGCATATCCTGCATAACTAAAAAAACGCAGCTTAATAGCCACGTTTCCCATGTACATTACGCCAAACATTTATGAGAAATAGTAGCACAGACAAAGCTACCGCACTCCCACCAATCCATACTACCGGCTGCAACATAAATTTTAATGAGGGTACATAAATAATAAACATCCCAACTAATAAAATAGGTAGCCCAATGTTATAAAGCCAAAACTGTGTTTTTGCGAGCGCAGTTTCGCCTGCTCTCGGATAAACTGAATAAATTACGCCAATTGTTGCGGTGGTAAGCCAGCCCACTACATTAATATGTGCGTGTGTAGCGGCCCATTGTAATTGCACAGTGGCATGCATAAATAGCCCAAAGCCAATCCCTACTGCCAAATATACGACTGATAATTTAATCCATCTCGCGCCCATTGTCTCACTCCCTTTATGTAATAAATACCCGCTGACTATGCGCGCAAACAAAAAAGCCACTCAACCAAAGTTGAGTGACGGCTAATTATTTTGTGCTAATGCTTGGTGCTGGTGGCGCGTTATAAACGCGTGAGTGAGGGTCAACGGAATGCGTTAGCCAAATATTACTGCCAATGACCGTGTCATGCCCTACAGTTGTTTTGCCACCTAAAATCGTTGCGCCCGCATAAATGACCACATTGTCTTCAATATCAGGGTGACGTTTAACGCCCTTAATCGGGTTGCCTTCTTCATCAAGTGGGAAACTAAGTGCGCCAAGCGTTACGCCTTGGTACACCTTGACATTATTGCCAATCGTACATGTTTCGCCAATCACAACACCTGTGCCGTGATCAATAAAGAACGACTCGCCAATCGACGCACCTGGGTGAATGTCAATGCCCGTCAGCTGATGCGCGTACTCTGACATAATACGTGGTACGATTTTGACATCAAGCTTGTATAATTCGTGGGCAATACGGTGGAAGCTCACTGCCGTAATTGTCGGGTAGCTAAGTAAAATCTCCTCCGTTGATACTGCCGCTGGGTCGCCGTTATATGCCGCTTGGATATCCGTTTGGATTTTGCGACGAATTTCAGGAAACTCGTCAATAAGCGCCATCACAATGCGCTCTGCCTCCGCACGACATTTTTTTTCGCAGTCCGCAAAATTATTATAAATCAATACGCGTTGTAAAATATCACGCAAATCTAGCGCCGACTTACGAATATTGTTGCTGATGGCAACATTAATGCGCGTGTGATCGACGGGCTTATGAGTATACGTCCCAGGGAACAACACTTTATGGAAGGTATGCAAAATCTCATATACCTTGTCGCGCCCCTTAAAGCCGATTGAGTTTTCGATATCAAAATGTGTTTCATTCATTTCCGTCAATGCATTCGCAATGCCGGGTACTTTTGTATTTAGCCAATCCTGTAATTCCATATTCGCACCCCTAACCTGTAATGTACCCTACATTGTACACCCTTTTGCCGAAAAATGCTTTGATAAGTCTACTGTAAAAAACCTTGATTAGGATGTTCACGGTAAAAAGCATCCGCTTCAGGGTTATAAAAAGATATATTTTAAAAAAAGCCGTATGACCTTTAGTGTTGGGTTATAGCTTCTCTACCACTGCAAAATGTTATCCGTAAAGTTGCACATGCGCCCCGCTGGCATTTCCATTAACTCGCTTACCTACGCCTGCATAATGCGCGCAAAAAAGTCGTGCATACGCGCGGTATCTGTAATGTGCGTGTTACACTGCACGGCATCCGTACAAATATAGTTGCTATGCGTGGTGAAGGTGTCCATCACTTTACCTTTAACCTTCGTTGTAAATAGCGCTACTTGTTGGTGTTGCTGGCAAATCGCACAAATGCCTTTAATCGTTTCGTTAGCGTATACACCCTTTAGCGCATAGTGCGTACCGTTTTGCTCGGCAATGATATAGCGACGGTGCGAGCCGCTATCATCCCATGCCACATAGCACAGTGCTTGGTAATCAAGTGCTAATGCAGGCACTTTAAGCTTTTTATCCTTTTTAAAAAGCGCCTTAACGGTTTTTGCCGTTAGCTCGCCAAAAGGTTGCACTAGTGGCTTTAACTCCTCAAGTACAGCCTCACCAGCCGCTGCGTCGGTCATCGTTGTTAATTGTGTGACGCTACGAGCTGGTAACTGCGTGGCTAACTCATTTTCCGCAAGCCCGCGCACTGCCGCAATCACATGTCTATCTTGCGTCGTCGCCAGCGCATGGGCGATTTTTTTCATTTGTTGGTGGGCTAAATTATATTGCGCTACTGTTAGTAGATACTGTGTCATGATATTCATCCTTTGATTCGTAGTATTTTTCTACACTAAGCGTTTGCTTTTCGTCTGTCAATACATAAGCTATAGCTATAATTTTGCATTTTTTGTATGATATAGGAACATAATAATAGAAGAACCACAACCTGAGCCTGTAGCCCTTGAGGTAAATGAGGGCGCATGTTTAGAAATTGCCGGGCTCATCTCTAGTTATCTTTACACGTATGCAGCAGGCATATATGCAACAACGCTTTACCCTTACTTTTGGATTAGACATAGAAGATTATAGCATTCTTGATATCGAGGAGATTGGCGAGTCTCGCTTCGGTGTTACCGTTTTGGAAAACATTGGATGGAAGAAGCGGGCGTTGCGCGCGATATCGAACAAACCAGCTACTACACCGTTGATTTACAGTTGCTGTGATGCGCATCATTTGCGCCATTTACGCTATACTAAGGTAAAAGGGAGGCGATGAGGTTGAAGATTATTGTAACGAGTTTATTTGTGGCAGATCAACAACAGGCACTGGAATTTTACACCGAAAAACTTGGCTTTGTGAAGAAGGAAGACGTACCCGCTGGCGAGTTTCGCTGGATTACGGTGGTAAGCCCTGAGGACGAAAACGGTGTGGAGTTGGTACTTGAGCCTAACAACAATGACATTGCACGCGAGTACCAACAGCGTCTTGTTGAGGCAGGCATCCCCGCTACGATGTTTGGCGTCGATAATTTGCTTGAGACCTACGCAAATCTGACAGCACAAGGCGTACACTTCACAATGCCACCGACCGAAGCGGGCTTCGTCACTATCGCCGTCCTCGATGATACGTGCGGCAACTTGATTCAGTTAGTACAAGGATAAATAATCCAAAAAGGAGAAGCGATTTTCAAAATCGCCTCTCCTTTTTAATTCACCATTATTTGTATTTAAGCAATTAATAGTTTATCTTTTACTATGATATTTAATATTTGGTCCATAAAAATCATCATCTACTAAAGTATAGGACCTTTCCGGATAGCTAAGTTTATTACAAGAAGGACAATGAACTTCCCACTCATCACTAACTTGAATATTATAATTATTTGTAGGGTATTTGTATAAAGGTCTAGGATAAACATAGCTTCCACATTCACTTATTAAATTATTTCGGTTATTAAAGGAACAATCACTACAAAAGTTAGCTACCCACAGCTCATTACAATAATCACACGTATAGTGCGTTTTCCAAACTTGTTTTTTCTTTTTAAAATTATCCTTTATGTTGATTACTTTATAGTTCTTTTGCTCACCTTTCCCTACTTTTCCACATTGAGGGCAACAGTTCGTGTAATTACTACCTTCATGGAGTAATCTTTTAAAATATATAGATAAATTATTGCTATCAAATGGTGCTAAATAAAAATGAGCTAGCTTATGATAAGTATAATGTGGTAATAATTTGTCAGGTTTTACATTCCAGTTTGTGCTTTTTCTATCTAAATGCACAAGCGTTGCGGACTGTATTACATACTTCGGACGTAATAGTTCCTTCAAATAACGATATGCTGAGCGTTCTAAGTCTTTCATATAAACATTTCGCCCAACTTCCATAGTTGAATAATCCTTATATTTTACGTCTAGCGTATGGAATGACCATCCACTAGATATATTTTTGTTTTTAAATCCAATTACAAAATCAGGACGGTATTTATTTTTTGAAAATTCATAATCATAATATATTGCTATATCAAAGGGGCGATTTGGTAAGTGAAACCTTTTACGATATCCACTAATATTAACAGTATTTAAATTACTATATTTCCGCTCTAAATCCCTAATAAATTCTTTTGGATTTAATCCCCATTGCATTAAATACTGTACAATTTTTAAAAGAACCCATACTTCGTAGAGTGTTGGGGATCTCAATAAATTTTCAACAAACAATCGAAATGTTGATGTTAACTCTGGTAACAATTGTTCGTATTGATTATAAATATCATACAATTCACTATAGTAAGCATGCATGCGAAATAAATAAGTTTCTTCTAATAACTCGCTCTCTACTGCCATTAACTGATTTTCTAACATAATTTCAATTCTTTTAATTATTTCGTGCCACTTTTGGTTACGCATTTCTAATAATTGAATATCTTTCTTCAATATTTTATGTAACCGTCTAGGTTGAACAGTTAATTCACCTTTTGTTTGAGAAAGCATTAATAATAGCTCACTAGCTTCTAATTCAAACATTTTTCTTTGCTGCTGTTCTAATTTTAATTCATTTGTCGCACGCTTTAAATATTCATCTAGCATAAATTTAACCATTCGATTTTCACGAATATCTGTACACTTTTCATTTATCAATGCCCTAACTTTACCTTGTTTCTTCAATGCTTCGTCTATTATAAGCGTAGGTGTCCATTTCGTAACATCTTTCACGTGGATTTTTTTTACAATTTGACGCAATTCAACTTCCGGCTTTTGACACAGTTCACTTAATAATATTTCAGTATCTTCAACTAATTGGCTAAAAGTACTCAGTGGAAATAATGGTATTTGAACACGACGCAATAAATTCTTTCTATTAAATTTATCATCAGTTAAATCATAAGAAAACATTTCAAATAAATAACTAACCTCTTGCTGCATTAATTGATACTCTTCTATTGACATTGTACCTGGAGTAATATTTACAGTTACTTTCTCTATCTCTTCATATTTCTGATTCAACGCTACAATCTCAAACTTACCACCAACATTAATGCCAAATATACTATGTGATTTATTCATAAAATCATTTTCTATCCAATCATTACTTTTTTGATACCATATTCCTGTCAATGTATCATAAGTAAGTGATAATATATTTTTCTCAAATTGTCGAACAAATACTTCATTAGCTTCTACTTTTACACCTATTTGAGTAAATTTTTTCTTTATACTGTTATACTCACATGAAAAATAGTCTTTTCCATCAAAATAAAGCTCTTCTTTACATTTCAACTCATTGTTTACAACAATATGAAATAACTTCATTTTACCACCTACCAAAATGTAATAGTATGTTTAGAATCCAACATTTTCTGTATTTTATTTAATGATTTAGGGTATATTTTCAGTTTTTCTAAAATCTTATTTTGTTGTTGTTCAAACTGACTTTTTTTAATTTCTAGTCGTGATAACATCTTTCCATATATTAAAATGTCAATCATATCTTTTGCTTCACTCTCACTTTGACAATATGTTAAAAACACAGTTAAATGTTTAAAGCCTCGACTATTAAGTGAAGCATTGGGAAAATCTTCAAATAAATCTGATATTTGTTGAAGCTGGCTAATGTACTTATTGATATCTTCTACATTTAATTTTGGTTCAGCGAAAGTTTCAAAATTCATAGCTACTTTCCCTTTAATTTCTTTGAATGATGAAACAATTTCATTTTTCTCTTGAAGCTTTAAATGATTAAGTTCAATAATCAAGCTTCTATCTATAACTTTAGGACTTAAAGGTTTAACTGTATGATCCATATTTAGTGTACCGATAAAGCGTATGTTTTTAGGTATTTCAAAAACTGGAGGATAATTCTCTAAAAGATCTATTGCACTTTGCATTCTCTCTATATCTACGCCCCCTTGCTCAACTATTAATCTAGCTGTTTCCCAATGACGTTTTGGATAAAGGTGAATCTGCGGTATATCCCCTTCTCTTGCACTCAGAATTTCTGAAAAATAGTATTCTACATGCGCTAAGTTCATTTCATCTAAGCATATTAAATATATTTTATGAGAATTTTCTTTTCTTTTAGCTTCAACCATCGCTTCCATAAAAGGAGTCGGTACAAAAGCTTTATCTGTCGGATGGAAATAACCTATTAAATCTTGTGTATCTACCCAACTCGACTGAACTGGCACCATACGTACTTCAACATCTCTTAACGCATTTGCAAACGCATTCACAATACTAGATTTACCTGTACCTGAAGGACCTGCTAAGACTGTTAATATATTAGCTTGTAATGCGTATGTAAAAGTACGAAGATCATTTTCTTGATATATAAGTTGTTGATCATTATTTTTATAAATTAAAGTTTGTAGTGTTTTAATAAACGAAGATGGTTCATATTTATGAATTTCATAATCTTGCTGCACTCTTTCTACTTGCTCCATACGTTTAAAACCATTAATTTTCTCCACAATATTTTTCCACCTTCTAGTGGCTTGATCAAGGTTATCTCTTTCTTTTTTTAATGCTCGTTTTTTAGTTTCTATTTCCTCTAAGTTCCTATAAATACCTTCTAATTTTTCTTCCGCCTTACTTCTTAATGGCTCCGATCTTTCAATTATTTTCTTTAGAATGTGTGTTTCAATCAACTCTGGATTTTTTGGGATTTCTAAAGTTTTAATTAAAGCTTTATTTTTTATAGATCTACTGATAACTTCTAATAAATCACTTAGTGTATTAGCTATTGGCGTAGCATTCCTAAAATCAACAAATATTAATAAATGACGATAGTACTCATTTCTTGATTCATTGTAATATGCTTCTACAACTTCTCCTATTTCAAATAGAGCATTTTCCACAGGTGCAGATACCTCCCATGAGATTTCGAGAAAAGGGTGTCTCATCTCTTCGTAACCATTTACCGTCAATTCTAAGGGAATACCAACTACAGATTTACTAGTGATATCTGTAATTTTAATTATTATCTTCTTTCCAATAAGTTTTTGTAATTCTTTAGTGAATTTTTTAGCTAACGCTTCCGAAACAGTTGTTTCTGTATACTCTACTTTTAATTGTTCGATAATATTTTTAACATCACCTTGTAACCAAGTAGTATACTCTGTTTCCACTTTATCTTCAGCATGAGGCGATATAACATTTTCTAAATAGCTATTTGTAAATGTAAATATACCCAATTCAATTAACTTTTTTTTAAAATGAAAAATTGGCTCTTCTCTTATATATATAGTGTCTAAATTATTAATCATATCTTTGTATTGCTTTAATTGTTCAACATCATATTGATCAAAGTAGTCTTTATATATTTTTTTTTGCTTTGTTCTAGTACCTAAACGTAAAAATTCCAGTACTTCTTTACAAGCCATATGTACCGTATTATCCATTTGATATGAATCATCTAATAACCATTTTTGAAAATTCCGCATTGAATCATAGTATTTAACGATATCTAAATCGGTATAGAACTTTTCATCGACTAAAACCATAAAAATCCCTCTACTTTCTGCATACATTGCTTTTAAGCTTCTTTTATGTAGAAAAAAGAGAAGTTTGCGCTCCCTCTCTTTTCTCCAAATATTTATTAATACTATTACGCTAGCTGCAAAATATATTCATCCGTTTTCATTTGCAGTGCTTTTAACTTACCACTTTGGTATTCATACACTTCATCTTGTGCATCAATCACTATTAAAATACCAATACCTAGATTTTGAATCACTATATAATTATCTAGTTTACCTTCAGTCAATTTACGTTCTTGTAATGTCGTTTCGCAAACATTTAAATAACCTTCTACACCCAATCCAAAGATTTCATCTGAGCCTATTTCTAAAACACCGAACGCCTTCACAATATTTCTATACTTTGGAGGAAGTGGCATATCAAGCTGTTGCTCTGCCGCTTCTACTGCAGCTTCCTCTACCGTTTTATATGTTTCAATCTCACTATTTTCAATTGCATCAATATATGATGTCATTATGCCTCTCCCCTTTCTTGGCGTACCTCAGCAGCGCGGGCTTTCCAATGTTGTTCACGTTCCTTCTTGAATTCTGTCCGATCTATTTCTGATTCGATATTTTTATCATGTAATATACCATCATTACCTGCACCACGATGTTCTTCAGATGTGAGTTCAACAAGTGGACCATCATTTTTTTGCCCCATATGGTGAAGCTCTACTGGCTTGTCATCAATTAATGGAGGCTTACCTTTTTCCATACGTTCTAAGTTGGTGTCACCCTTACCATCTACAGCGTCATAGTCAATTTCTTTCTTGACCAAACAAGGACGTTCATTAACCTCTTTTTCCTCTACCTCCGCTTTATTATAAATCTCTTTTTCTTCACTACTTACTTTTTCTAAACTCTCAGGCAAATCGCGATAAGCTTTAGCATTTTCTATAGCATAAAGTGGACGATCTAAATCTTTTAACCCCGACACATCTATACGCTGTGACTTTACTTCAACAACTTCTCTCATTACTGATATACCTGTAAAATCTTTCACACAATTGCCCCCTCTTCGAATGCTTGACGCCATGCTTCATAAACCGCTTTATCTGCAACAATACCATTTCGTGAAGCAAAACTAAATAAGCATTGGATTGTAGCATTTACTACTTCTTTACTACAATTCATTGTTTGATTTTCGATTTTTTCGGTTAATCTTTCATGAAGCCATATTACATCAGCACTTTGTTTCATAATAATTGGTACATATTCCGTCGCATCGACTAATTCATAAACATGCTCTGTTATTATCTCGAAATATTTAGGTTGATTTTCACCATAATTGCTGATTGCGCGCTTTAAACTTGTTGATAAAGATAGAACTTGCATAGCTTCTATTATTTCCTTCTCTGTGTAAGCAAATGAATGAGAAACACGATTACGTAAGAAATATGTTAATAGGACTGTCATAGCTTCTTTTTTATTCATCATGGTTACACTTCCATCTGATATATATATATACTTTGTCTCTTTCCCTTTAAAATGATTTACTTGGCATAATACTGGTTCTAACCAATCATTTTGGTATACCACAGCTACCCCTTTCGATAGCTTAACAATCTCATCTAACTGCTCTTCATTTAAACCTGCTGCCTTACCTACTAATCTACGATCTGCCTCTTCTGGAAGGCGCATTACAATTTTAGTGTTTGTATTACGAATAGCTGACATATCCAACATATTTGGTGACTGATCCGCAATAATGAATCCCTCACCATAAGTACGCATTTCAGCAATAGCATTCGCTAGCATTTCGACGGATTTACCAACCACATTGGCTCCTTCTGCGCTTTGTTCTGTAGATGTTTTCTTTAAAATATGATGAGCTTCTTCTAATACTGTTACATGTTGTAATGGCGCATTTAACTTCTTAGCTTGTGCCATACGGTGTTCATTCAAACGCATAACTAATACACCCATAATAAGTGCTTTTGTTTCACTTGAACCTATTCGACTTAGATCTACAATAACATTAGTATCAAATAATAATGTATTGTCTAGCTCATCGCCGCATAAAATTTGCCCATTAATACCATTCGTTAATGATTTAACACGTGTAATTAAAGAGCCAATATAATTCCCTTTTGTTTCTCCTTCATAAGCACTTTGCTCAATAACTTTTGTTAAACTTTTTAATAAGTCCTTAAAAGTTGGATACATTATCGTTTCATCTTCATGTTCAGAGTTATCTAAATCCCATCCAGCATTTTGGTACGCTACTAAAATAGCTTCCTTCAAAATAGCTGGCATAGCAGCATACATCGGCCAACAAACATTAAATAGTTCCACTAGTCGATCAATATGTTCTAATACATGCGTATCTTGCGCAGGAAATATAAACGGATTAATTTTTAATTGCTTACTAAGATTTGGGTTTGTCCCAAGTACTGTTACCTTCGATTGTTGACCAAAAATATGCTTATATTCACCTTTAGCTGGTTCGATTACTAAATATGAAATACCCTGCATCTCTAATTGCGCTAAAAGTTCATAAATGGTATTAGATTTCCCTGAGCCTGTAGCACCTGTCACAAGTGTATGCATACTTAAACTTTGTAAATCAAGTTTCACACGATTATTAGTAGACTTACCAAAGTTATGAATCTTGCCTAGATTAATATAATGAGCATTAGGTTCTGTAGTGCAAATAATTTCAGGGGCAAACTCAGCATGTTCAATCACAGGAAAACCACTAACTGACTTTCGTGGTAATGCCATATGAATTGCTAACTCTTTACCACTTACAATAGCGGTTGGCAATACAGGTAGTGCTAAACCATTTTTACGATAAATAAATTCAGGGTGCATAAAATTACTAATATAGTTTTTAATTTCTTTTGAGTCTGTATTTTTTTCTGACCAACGTGAAATGGTTGAAGTTTCAACTCCTGTACCACTTCCTTGCATCAGAGACTGATATGTCGCTGCAGCCATATCAGCAGCATAAGGTGTTTCAGATGTGAAATAAGCAGCGCACTCCCACATCCCTAAGCTTTCACCTTCTTGTAATCGTTCGAGTTGTTGATCAATACGTGATAAATAATTTTGCAACTTTTTATTTTGTAATGTCAATTGTGTGTTTTCTGTCGTTCCTTTTGTAAAGCTGGTAGCATCAGAGTGACTCTCATTCTCACTATAATTTGTTGTGGATGAAGTCCCTTCTGTTTCTGACTTTCCACTATTGTAAGTTTGGCTACTACCTGTCGTTGTAGATTTCGTTCCATGCATTGCACTCGCAATTCCTGCACCTACCATACCGCCTACCGTACCACCTAATGTTGCTCCAATTATAGTGCCGAACCCAGGTACTACAGATCCTAACACAGCTCCTACAGCTGTTAAGGTCCCCCCAAGTGCTTTTCCTGCGGTACCACTTAAAGTCTCTTTACTATAAGAGGTAGATTCATTAGTAGTAGAAGATGTCCCATTAGTAGTTGTATGCGAACTTGACTCTGTTGAACTCTCACCCGCAGTCTTACCTGTCGTATAAGTCTGTGTATCACCATGTGAATCATTGGTACCATATGAAACTTGAGTAGTTGTAAATGGTGATAACATTGTATAAATATTTTCATATTGCTCACGTATTACTTCTAATTGCGATGCAGGGAGCGGATTAGCTAAAATTAAACCTGTGAATGTGTTACCCTGCATTGATAATGCTAATTTTTCTAACCCCTGAATAAACTCGACATTTGTACGTAAATTTTCATCTTTATAATTAGCTACCCCTGTCACAATTGATACCGCTGGTTGCTCCACTTTTTCAAAAATGGCAGTAATACCATTATGTAAAACATTTTCTGTTTTAATGCCTGGAAAGTGACCATTCATCGCATTTCTTAGTGTATCAAAAGAGGTAGTCGTACTATTCTGTTCATTTAATGAGCGAATCCCCATATAAAAATCTACTTTAGTGCCGTCACTGTCCATAATAATAAAAGTAGCACTTTCACTTATTGCTACGCTATTGAGTACACTTGCTAATTTATAAGTAGCATCTTCGTCTTTAGCATAAACAATTTCATTAATTTTAAACATACGAACATTTTTCTTCGTATCTTTTATAATTTGCTTGGTATCCAAAGGAATAATATCCATACTTTCAAGCATTAACATATACTTCTTCAAAACAATATCATCTACTGCTTCCATTGCTAAGGTAGATTGCTGCTCAAGATATTTAACATCTTGAGCAACTACCGAATTAGATGGATTAATTTGTAATTGTGACATGTACATTCATCCTTTACTTCTTTTTCACAATGTAGTAAGTAACACTGCCAACTACTACTGTAGCAATCGTAGCTGTCGTAGCAACTTTCACAATCGATAGATTATTAATCACTCCTACTATAATAGAGGCCGTTACTGCACCTAAAGTGACAATTAACGTTTTAATACTACTTGTATCTTGGTCTGACTCAATATCACGTTTTGCTTCTTTAGCTGCTCCGTCTAGTAATTGTTGTTTAAGTGCATCTGCATATACATATTCCTGAACCTCTTTAATATGTTCAATACGCTCCGCTGAAAAATTTTTAATCAAACGTACTTTTAATAAGTTAGTATAGTCTTCGTCCCATTTATCAATAGATAAAAATTCTTCACCATTATGTTCTTCAATAAGTTGTGGAAATTCTTTTACAGCGTAATTTAACATCTCTTTAAAACTCTTAAATGTTAAGTCTAGTGATAAACTATTTTTTAACATTAACTTTACTGCATCTTTATCTTTTGCTGTTACAGCATCTCTAAACTCTTCAGTTAACATGTTTACACTCCTTTAATTTCAATAATGTCATTAATTTTCTTCGTCATATTTTCTAACCACACTAAATTAGCTTCAGCTTGTTTAATATCTTTTTCAATTAATGACTCCTCTTGTGTATAACGCTTTAGCTCTTGTAATTTAGCTGACAATACATTATCAATATTCTCAAACTCCGCCATGTAATTAGCTTTTAATTCAGATTGTTTTGTTGCTGTAATTTCTTGGACTTGCTTTAAAAACTTATTGGTTTCTTTTTGAAAGTTTGTGAAAAATTTATCCGCTAGTTTTCTAGTAGGTACTTTCTCTTTATCAACATATGCATCTTCAACATTCTTAGCATTCCAAAAAAAAGGTATTCTGAGGTTGAATATTGTGAAATATTTATTTTTTTTAACAAACTCTTCCTCGCCCTTCTCCTTCTTGCTATAAATTAATTCTCCAATAAATTCATCCTTGTTTTCCAGCAAATTCACATCCGCTTTTACTAAATCAAATGGCTGAAATTTCAGTTCTTCTATGTTCATATCTTCAAGTAGCTACTCATCTTTATTTTATACTCTTGCAATAAATGATTAGCTGTTACGCCGAGTTCTTTATTAATTAATTCTTGCGATTTAATTTGTAGTATACTTAACGTCTTTCTCGCAAAATTATTTAATTCCATTAAATATTTATTAGCTTCATCTTCTTCTACTTCTTGATTAGTCTGTCCTGTAAGAAATTCACTAATTTTCTTTTCTTGCTGAACTTCTAATATTTCAATCTCTTCTAAAATCTTTGGCATAATGTCTAATGTTTTTACTTTATGTTTTAGTAATTCTTTTGCTTTACCG
Organism: Lysinibacillus sp. BF-4; assembly: GCF_000743635.1. Classification (NCBI taxonomy): domain Bacteria; kingdom Bacillati; phylum Bacillota; class Bacilli; order Caryophanales; family Bacillaceae; genus Lysinibacillus; species Lysinibacillus sp. BF-4. The sequence continues at coordinate 27,058 of NZ_JPUW01000029.1, forward strand.
CTTTTCAATTTCGTTTGTACCATTTCAATTTCTTGTTGAATTTCTTCTTTCTTACTTTTATTATGTGCAATATCTGCTTTTGCCTGTTCAAACGCCTGTAAACTTTCAACATTACTTTGGAATGTTTCGACTAATGTTTTAGCTTTTGCTGTTGTCGCATACTTTTCAACATATAACTTAATCATTTCTTCTAACGATGGCAAACCACTATGAATTAAAGCTGTATGCGGATTTTCTTTGTCACCATCTGCTACTGCTTCGAGTTGCTTTATAATTTTCCGACTAATACTTGGTGTTACTGTAGCGTATTTTTCTAAATGAAGTTGCTCATTACGATTTAACTTTCTCACAGTCGTTTGAATTTCGTCTTCTGTATCTTCATCAATATCATTAGGTTCATTAAGTAAGGTTCTAATATCTAATGCACCTAGGGCGCTGACTGGAAATAAGTTTGGATTTTTAATACCGCGATTCTCTAAATACTTTCTTACTTTAGTTAATGTTTCTTCAACGTTATCGTCACCTTTACGGAACGTATCTAACTTATTAACTACAAATAAATAACGATCTTTCGACTGTTTTCCACCGACTTTTAAACTATCCGCAATATGGTCCAGTAAATGTGCGTCATCATTTACGCCAAGTTGTGTAGCATTTAGTACATACAACACTAATGTTTTTGAAGAGCTCTCTAAATTACGATAGGTAGCGGCTAAATGACTCTCATCTCTTGAGTTATTAGGCCCAGGGGTATCGATTAGCACCAGTGACATTTGTTCTGTAGATGTAAACGGAATATCACCATTCACCTCAATTTCTGACACATCTTCATTATGATTTAAGCTTTCCATATCTTTTAACTGTAAATCATTAAACTCTTCTACTATACGACCTTCTACTGTAGTAGCTTTCGCGGTAAAGGTACTGCTATCATTATCTTTAATACGGGTGATTGTAGCTGTACATGCCTCTTGGCTAGACGGCATTAACTTACGTTGTAACAATGCATTAATAAGAGTCGACTTACCTGAACTCATTGTCGCCACTACGGTAATATCGAATTCATTATTTACTACTTGATTAAATGCAGATTTTAGAATAGGTGATTTTAGTGCTTCAATAGGGCCTTCTGTAACTTCTTTAAAAAGAGCTTGAATTTCAGACTTCATATTTTTAATTTCTTTTACAGGACGGTGTCTAACATTCATAGAAATACCTTGTTCTTGTGCTTCCTTAGCCACTTCTTCAATATCTTCTAAATCAATTCTTGTTCCCATAAATGTTAAATTGAATTGATTTTCATTGCACTCATCTACTAATAATTGTGGCAGTTCATCAATCCACTCTTGTAAGCGCTTTCCATCTTTTTGTAAAGCGCTATTTTCTGCAATCGACTCGCCATCAATAGTAATAGTCGTTTTTAATTGGTAAGGGTTGTACTTTAAAAAAATTTCAGCCATCGCTTTATTATCCTCTTTTCTATATTTTCTTTTTCTTATTTCCTTTGGTTTCTTCTTATTAGACAATTCCGGATACTTAGTCATCACAGGTTTGTTTCTAGACTTAGTCTCCAATTTAACTGAAGCTTTCATTTCAGATGTTCCAACACTTGTCGGGTCCACTAGAAGTTGTTCTAGCTGATAGAAACCACACTGTGATAACTTCTTCCCATAATCATCTTCTGTATCAATGGAATTGTAGCTACTTAAATCGGATGTAGCTCTGTTGAATTTTCTTTGCAAGCTGTATAATTCGTCAGCTTCTTCCTCATCTAATACATAAGATGCGTGGTCGCGTTTAGTAAGATAAGCTGTATACGCAGAAAGCGGTTGTACAATAGGTCTTGTAAAGCCTTCATTTTCAAGTTCTTGCTTAACTCGTTTTACGCTAGCTGAGATGGAGTCTGTACCTTTTTTAAATTCGTCTATTTTATTCATTACAAAAATAATTTTCTCACTTGGTACATTATTCTTTACAAACTTTAAGTGCTTTAAATTGTCTGAAGCACCTAAATGATTACTATTTATTACATAAATCATCACATCAAATTCGCCTTCAAGAATAACCTCTTTTGTGATGTCAAAGTGATCTTTATCTACAGAAGAGTTCACTCCAGGTGTATCAATAATGCACCACGGTAAATTGTCATTTCTATGGTTCATTTTAGTATATAGCTCCAACTGCTCACTTTTCTCTTGTGCTAGAAAAGTGAGCAGTTGGTGTTCGTTAGAGATTGACTGTAGATTCCCTTTCTCATCTTTATATTGAGCATAAGCATCAGTAGCTTTTTCAAAAATCATATATTTTTCACCTGTGGCTGACTCATTTTTCGTAACCATCACTTTTTTACCTATTAATGCATTAACTACGCTCGATTTCCCCGCACTCATTGTGCCTGTGAGTAAAATTCTTTTATGAGTTTCACACTTTACTAAGCGTTTTTCAATTTCAGCTTTAGGTTGTTTTAAACGCTTAGACAAATCATCGATTAAACCTTTAGTATTTTTCCATTTATAATGTCTTAAGGATGTCAACAAATGCTCATGAAACTCTTTATAATTATGTAAATATAAATTATTTTCGTTAAATGCTTTAGCATTTGCAGGGTGATAAAACTCTTTACTCAAAACTCCATTTATTACCATTATTTCATTTGCATAGTTGTTAAGTAAAAATATATTGCCTTTGTTATCTCCGTAATTGATTATGAAATAGTAATGTATAGCCAACCAGTTTTTCTTCTTCGCTAAACTTTGTTGCTTCATTTGTCTCCTCCCCTCATACTTATAGTTTATAATTAGAAATGGACATAATAAGTCCATCGAACCAAATTAAATAAATAGTAGTTCTATAATATCATTTAATTGTTATATTAAAAACCTTTTATGGTTTAAAAAGTATTTAATGTTAATTAGCTATTAAAAAATTTACTAATCTAAAATAGTTCTATATCAATAAACTTTCGCCGCTTCTTTCTCCCTTAAAGCCATTCCATATGTCGGCATTTTTTGCTATGCTTATACTCTATTTTAATGAACGTGAGAGGAGATTTTATGGCGACTTTACAACAACAATGGTTTGGCAATGTACGCAAAGATATTTTAGCGGGTATGGTGGCGGGGCTTGCGCTCATTCCTGAGTCATTGGCATTTGCTTTTATATTAGGCGTAGATCCAAGTGTGGCGCTGTACGCGTCATTTGTGATTGCGGTGATTACCGCCATTGTGGGTGGACGAACGGGCTTGATTTCGGCAGCGACGGGGGCGATGGCGCTTGTGTTGGTGAGCTTGATGGCCAATCACGGGCTGCAATACGTGCTAGCAGCAACTGTGCTGACGGGGATTATTCAAGTTGTGCTTGGGCTGCTTGGCGTGGCGCGCCTCATGCGCTTTATCCCGAACGCGGTGGTGCTTGGCTTTTTAAATGCACTAGGCATTATGATTTTTATGACGCAACTGCCGTATTTAGTTGGCGTTAACACCGCGAGTTATTTCTTTGTGGGCGGCACATTATTACTCGTTTACCTTGTGCCACGTTTTTTTACCGCCATTCCCGCGACGCTGATTGCGATTGTGGTCATGACAGCCATCGCTGTATTTACAGGTACTCCACTGCAAACGGTTGGTGATTTAGGCACGATGCCCCAAACACTGCCTATGTTTTTATTGCCTGACATTCCGCTCAACCTTACTACGCTAAAAATTATACTGCCCTACTCATTGGCGCTTGCGGTTGTTGGTTTACTCGAGACCTTACTCACTGCGCAAGTATTAGATGAAGTAACGGAAACACCGAGCGACAAAAATAAGGAAGCACGCGGGCAAGGTATTGCCAACGTTGTAACCGGCTTCTTTGGTGGTATGGCGGGCTGCGCACTTATTGGGCAATCCATGTTAAATGTGCAGTCAGGGGGACGCGGACGTTTGTCTACGTTAACGGCAGGCGTCTTTTTAATGGTGTTGATTTTACTATTTGGCGATAGCGTTATTCATATCCCAATGCCTGTACTAGCGGGCATTATGGTGATGGTGAGCTTTACGACGTTTAACTGGGGATCGTTTCGTTTTATGCGCCAAGCGCCAAAAGCTGAGGTACTCGTGATGCTTACGACCGTAGCCATTATTTTATATACGCATAATTTAGCAATTGGCGTCGTGATTGGCATTTTGTTGAGCGCACTCTTTTTTGTCGCAACCATTTCGCGTATTACCGTAAAACAAGATGGCACGCACTATTTTGTCGAAGGCCCGCTATTTTTTGCGTCAACTAAGGCGTTTAGCCAAGCGTTTGACGATGTAGGGGCTAAAGCCGTGACGATTGATTTTAGTGCCAGCCACCTTTACGACGAATCAGCGGTTGCCGCCATCCAAAAAGTGCAAGTCCAACTACAGAAAAAAGGGACCACGGTGCAACTGACAGGGTTAAACCAGCCAAGTGCCGCCCTACTGGTCCGACTTTCTCATTAGAACACAACAACCCCTCACTTTTGTGAAGGGTTGTTTTTGTGTAATACCGCTTCTTCGCGTGTGAAGCGCGTAGTATGCGGGATGCCTGACACCCGTTGCATATAACTATATTTTGTAAATGTATCGCCTTCAAAAAAAGCGAGTAACACACGGTCATCCAAATACGTAATACTTGTATCACGTAAACGCGTAGCAGGTATACCTACAGCGCGCATCTCCTGCTCGCTAGTATACGGCGTAACAACGACTACCGCATCCCACTCGCCTGGTACTACTTCTGCGATAGCCACGCGTCCACTTGCTGCCGCTAATAGCGCCGCACTCCGCTTATCCTCTTTTAGTTTGTATACATCATAGGCCGCTGCCACAATCAAACCCAGCAACACAATCGTCAACCAATCTCGCTTCATCCCGCACACCTCCTCTTTACACGACGCGCTCGCACAACTAGGGGTTGCGTTATTCTTTCCTCCAATAAATTTGTAAAATCACAAGCAATGTATATAATATAAGGAAAATAGGTAATACTATTTAACTAAAAAGGAGTGGATTGTAGTATGAAATGGTATCATAACTGGGTTATTATTGTACTTTTATTTTTGAGTGGTTTTACTACATATGGGCTGACTAGCCTAGTAGGTGGATTGTTGCTTGCCTCTCGTTTGGTAACAACACGCGCCGCACAAGGACAAGGTGAGTATACTAAGGTCGAAAATATTCGCAGCGTGTTACAAACAAAACGCCAAGAGCTTACTAAAGTCGAACATAATTTACAACAAGCCGAACAATTATTTAAAGAAAAAGAGGATGCTTATATCACAGCCATCCGCCAAGACTTTGAACAAGAACGACAACAAATTTTACAACAAGCTAATGAAGAAGCTAAAACGATTCATCTCGATATTCAAGGTTTTATTGATGAAAAGCATGAACTCGAAGCGTTAACAGAAAAACTGCGTAAACAAACAACCACACAGGAAAATCGTTTGCGCAAATTAAAAACGGAATACCAAGGCATCCATCAATTAACCCAACACTTCCCTGAAGCTATTAATACAACAAAGCTAGAACATGAAGTAGCGCAATATGTAAAAGATTTAGACGAAGCTGAACTTACGAAGGAATTATTGACATTAGATTGCCATTACTTAAACTCTAAAGAACTACGCAAACAAATGAACCGTGTCAAAAAGGATGTCTCTCAATTATTGGATGCCTATATTGAGCGCTATAATACAAAAGCAAACAAAAGCATTTATCAGCTCTTAGTAATTGGCTTACAAGCCGAATTACAAAATGTCATTTACTCATTAAGTTATGCCAAATTAGAAGAAGCACAGACGCAAATTAAAGAGATGATTCGTCGTTATTTAGCAATTTGTGCAGATGGTAATGCGAGTATTTTACCTACGATTACCCGCTTCTTAACAGAAATCGAGCCACTCTATTTACAAGCTGTCGAAATCGAATACCACTTCTACCATAAACGGGAGCAAGAACGTGAGGAACAGCGTTTAATTCGCGAACAAATGCGTGAGGAAGCGGCTGAACGCAAAGCCTTAGCTGAGCAACAAAAGAAAATTGAACAAGAAGAAGAAAAGTACAATACCGAGTTACGTCGCACACAGGAGCTTTTAGCGAATGAAGCGGATGCTGATAAGTTAGCGGCCCTTCAAGCTCGTATCCTTGAACTTGAGCAATTGCAAAGTAAAGTAGCAGAGGAAAAAGAAGAAATCCTCAAACGTGCTAACGGTAAAGCAGGCTATGTGTATGTCATCTCTAACTTAGGCGCATTTGGCGAAAATAAATTTAAGGTTGGCATGACGCGCCGCCTTGAGCCAATGGATCGAATCGACGAACTCAGCAACGCTTCTGTGCCGTTCCGTTTTGATGTCCATGCGATGATTTTCTCTGATGATGCAGTCGCACTTGAAAAACAATTGCATGAACAATTGGACGAAAAACGTGTAAATAAAGTAAACATGCGTAAAGAGTTTTTCGAAACAACCATCACAGAACTCGAGGATATTGTCACTACCCTCGACCCAACTGTTGAGTTCCGCCCAACACTTGCCGCACAAGAATACCGTCAAACCTTAACACTTAATCAACAATTACAACCCGCATAAGCTTACACACCCTCACTCAGTAAATAGTGTAAATTATTACATTGTTACGTTATACTTTCATTATAGACAAACTAAAAGTAATGTGAGGTGGGAAAGGTTCCCCACGCGCTTACGCTCTTAATGAGTGTAAGTTACCAGAGATCAGGATTGCCGCCCTGCTCATTACTTTTAGGTGTACGACATCCTCTTTACCCCGCTGGGTAAGGAGGATTTTTTCATAAAAAAACCACCCGCAGT
>NZ_JPUW01000030.1:0-33862 GCF_000743635.1 Lysinibacillus sp. BF-4
TTACGCGAGAGATTTTTCTTTTATTTCACTGGTACTACTGAACCGTCCCATTCTTCAACGATGAAGTCTTGGATTTCTGTAGATGTTAGTACTTCCATTAGTGATTTAATCGCTGGGTTGTCTTTATCTTCTGAACGAACCGCAATGATGTTTACATATGGTGACTCTGCATCTTCAAGCGCAATCGCTTCTTTCATAGGGTTAATACCGTGATCAAGTGCGAAGTTAGAATTAATTAATACTGCGTCACCCTCATTGTTTTGGTACATTTGTACAAGCATTTCTGGAGAAGTACCATCATCAAATTTAAAGTTTTTTGGGTTTTCAGCGATGTCTGAGATTTCAGCTTTTACTTTATCAACGCCATCTTTTAATTTGATTAAGCCTTTTGCTTCAAGTAATGCAAGCATACGACCATGGTCAGCTACTGAGCTACTTAATAAAATTGTTGCACCTTCAGGTAGCTCTTCTAATGTTTTATAATCTTGTGAGTAAATACCGATTGGCTCGATATGTACACCACCTGCGTTAGCAAAATCATAACCATTATCTGCAACCTGTCCTTCAAAATACGGAATGTGTTGGAAGAAGTTAGCGTCTAAGTCGCCAGACTCTAAATCTTGGTTAGGTAATACATAGTCTGTGTACGTTTCAATTTTTAAGTCGATGCCTTTGTCAGCTAATAACGGTTTAGCTTGTTCTAAAATAACCGCATGAGGATTATCTGAAGCACCTACTGTTAATGTTGTTTCTTCTTTTTTCGTTTCATCATCAGTTGTAGCTGTTTGTTCGTCTTTTTTGTCTTTATCGCTTGCGCCACAAGCTGCTAATGCTAGCACAAGTACTGATAATACTAAAAATGATAACCACTTTTTCATTTGTTGCACTCCCTTTGTGTTTTATATGTTATCGACAATTGTCGGCATAACCTAACGTTTATCAACCTTAGCAGTAATAAAGTCACCAATCCATTGAATAATAAATACGATTAAAACAATAATTACGGTAGCCACTAACATGACATCTGTACGTGCACGCTGAAAACCTTGCATATACGCCAAGTGACCAAGACCACCTGCACCAATTATACCAGCCATTGCTGTATACCCTACAAGTGCTACTGCTGTTACTGTAATGCCTGAAATTAAAGCAGGTAATGACTCGGGAATCAGCACTTTAAAAATAATCGTTGATGTTTTAGCTCCCATTGAACGAGCTGCTTCGATGACACCTTTATCAATTTCTTTTAAAGCAATCAACACCATACGTGCATAAAACGGAGCAGCACCGATAATTAATACGGGTAGCGCTGCCGTAGGTCCACGCATTGTGCCAAATAAAAACTTGGTAAACGGCACTAATAAAATAATTAAAATGATAAATGGTATCGAACGAAAAATATTGACGAATGAGCCTGTTAAAAAGTAAACAACTTTATTTGCCCATACATTATTAGGTGAAGTCAAAAACAATAAAATACCTAGCGCTAGCCCTAAAATAAAGGTAATTACAGTAGCTGCAACTGTCATATAAATTGTTTCATACATTGCCTCGAGCATCTTATCTAGTTGCACATTAGGAAACCACTCAGCTATCATGACATTACCTCCGTTTGGACATCCACATTGCGTAAAAATGCTAAGGATTGTTCGATATTTTTGGCGTCGCCATCAATATGTACGACTAATGTGCCGTACGGTCCTGACTTTGTTTGTGAGATGTTACCATGCACTACGCTAACGCTAACATCATATTGTTTTACTAACTGCGAAATTACAGGCTCCTCTGTACGCTCCCCTACAAATACTAATTTAATTAACTGCCCTGTTGGGTAATGGGCACGAATTGTCGCAAATGTTGCGTTCGTATCCTCTGTACCCGTTAACTGCGAAACAAATCGTTTTGTGATGGGTGCTTGGGGATTACGAAATACTTGGAGCACTTCGCCAGCTTCCACTACTTTACCCGCTTCCATAACCGCTACACGATTACAGATTTTTTGAATGACATGCATTTCGTGGGTAATTAACACAATTGTTAAACCAAGACGTTCGTTAATGTCTACAAGTAAATCTAAAATAGCGTCTGTTGTTTCAGGATCAAGCGCACTTGTCGCTTCGTCACATAATAAAACTTCGGGGTTATTGGCTAACGCGCGCGCAATGCCTACACGTTGCTTTTGACCACCTGATAGCTGCGATGGATAGGCGCTACCACGACCATCCAAACCAACAAGGCTAATTAACTCCTTAACGCGTGCCTCCCGCTGTGCTTTAGGCACACCCGCAATCTCTAATGGAAAGGCAATATTGTCTTCAACAGTGCGTGACCATAATAAATTAAAGTGCTGAAAAATCATACTGACTTTTTGGCGCGCCTCGCGTAGTTCTTTACCTTTAATATGCGAAAAGCGTAAGTCATTAACGATAACCTCACCATCAGTAGGTTGTTCTAAGCCATTTAATAAACGAATTAGCGTACTTTTACCTGCACCACTATAACCAATGATGCCAAAAATCTCGCCTTTATTAATTGTTAGACTTACTTGATCAACTGCTGTGAGAGGACCGCTTTTTGTTGTATATTTTTTTACAATGTTTTTTAGTGTAATCATGAGCGTCAACCTCCTTAGTAGTAAAAACCCCTCCACTGTGTAAATAGGTGGAGGGGTTTGACGTAATCTATACGTGTAAACCGACCACTCATCTGTCAAAGATTGCTCTTTGTGTGAATTGGCACCTTTTCACTTTCGTGTTGGTTGCCGGGCTTCATAGGGCACTTCCCTCCGCCTCTCTTGATAAGAGTTCGATATATGTTTGTTGTTGTTATGAGACACTTTACCATGTACATTTTACAGTGTCAATTAGTTTTTTAACAATTCGTACAAATAAGGTACAGATTGAAAAGCATAGACCTTTTCAGTAATTTTTCCGTCGTCTACAATTAGTAAGCAAGGTACACTTTCAATTTCATATGTCATTGCCAATTGCTCCTCAAAATTTAAATCGAGTGCGCCAACTTTACGATGTGGCACCAAGTGCTTCACAACTTCCATCATGCGCGAGGCCACCTGACACGTACCACACATCGGTGTGTAAACGTAGAGTGCCGCCTTACCCTCTGCCTTATATTGCTCAAATTGCTCTTTTGTCCATTGTTCCATATTGCCACAACCTTATATCCTATCAATTTTCACACGTATGCCTTCACGCGCTAATACATTTGCTAAAAAGCGTTTGGGTGTCTCTGCTACTTGCTTATACATTTTAGTAGTTTGAAGCTGTATTGCCTCAGGATACGTGCGCATCATGAGCTTACGTAAGGCATCCCCTGATTTATCAGCATCAAAAAATGTGTAGAGTGTGTAGTGCTCATAAGGTGCTAGTAGCTCCTCAAGTGCCGTTTGCCCGATTGTACCATTCGTACAAACAATCGTCACGTCCTCCGCTAATACACGTTGCAAGCGCTCTTTATCCGAGCGTCCCTCAACAATAAGACACTTCATACCAACGCCTCCTATAAAAAAACGCCTCCGAAAAATTCGGGGGCGCTGTGTGATTATTCTTGTGTCATTTCGTCGTACTTGTCAGCATCCATTAAATCATCAAGTTGTGCTGCATCAGAAAGCTCAACTACTACCATCCACGCTTGCTCATAAGGAGACTCATTTACGTATTCTGGATTGTCTTCAAGCTCTGCGTTAACTTCTACAACTTTACCTGAAACAGGTGCATATAACTCTGAAACTGTTTTAACAGATTCAACGCTACCGAATGGCTCGTCGATTGTTACTGTATCGCCAACTTCTGGTAGCTCAACGAAAACGATATCGCCTAGCTCAGATTGTGCGAAGTGTGTAATACCGATACGTGCTTTGCCGTCTTCTACTTTTACCCATTCGTGTTCTTCAGAATAACGTAAGTCTTTAGGTGTTGTCATGTCAAAAACCCCTCCATTTTAAATGATACTTTGCACTTTAAGTTTGCCATATTTGCTAAACAAAAACAAGCATGACAAACCTTAGCGCCAAGTTTGTTCAAACGTTTCTTCGTTAAAGCCCAATGTTACCTTTTGGCCATCTGTTACGATAGGTCGCTTGATTAGCATACCGTCTGATGCAAGGAGCGCTAATTGCTCATCCTCCGTCATAGTAGCTAGCTTATCTTTTAAGCCTAGCTCACGATATTTCATGCCTGATGTGTTAAAAAACTTTTTTAATGGCAACTCACTTGCCTGCCAAATCGCCTTTAGCTCCTCAGCACTTGGTGTAGCCTCCACAATATGCACCGCTTCAAAAGCTACATCCTGTTGCTCTAACCATTTTTTTGCTTTACGGCAACTTGTGCAATTTGGATATTGAATTAATGTTAACACAGGTCATTCCCCCTCTTTACAATACGCGTTGAGTATAGCAAAAATTTCGCACACAGGGAACTATAAAAAAAGCAGGCTAGGGGTAGCCTGCTTACGTTATTACACGACGTACTTTTCTGCTTCGATAATTTTAACAGAAGCCTCACGTTTTTTAGTAATTACGTCATACGGTTCATTGCGTGTTAATTTACGTAACGCTGATAGCATCATACGTGCTTGATCACCGTCTGTTGCGTGCAGTAATACAGTTTTTGCCTCTTGCTCAATTTGCGCAAAAGCTTCTTGTGCAAAAATTTCAGTATAGAGCACTTTTTGCGAAGCTTTTTCTACGCCGTCCTTAGCAATAGCTTTAGCTGTACGAATCACTGCCGATTCCATCGCATATAATTGATTAGCAATATTAGCGATGCTCACTAGCACCTCTTGCTCGTCATTTAATTTAGCACCAAAGCGTTGCGCTGCAAGACCAGCAGCTAGCACACCGATTTTTTTAGCATTGCGTACTAAATACTGTTCCTTCGCAAGTGGCTCGTTGCCAATTTGCTCTGGCATCATTGTTAAGATTTCCTGCTGTAGTTGTTGCGCTACTTGTAATAGAGGCAGTTCACCTTTTAAGGCTTTCTTCATAAAAGTACCTGGTACAATCATGCGGTTAATTTCATTGGTACCTTCAAAGATTCGGTTAATACGTGAATCACGGTACATACGCTCTACTTCATACTCTGCCATAAAGCCATACCCACCATGTAGTTGTACAGCCTCATCTACAACGTAATCTAGTGTTTCTGAGCCTACTACTTTTGCAATTGAGCATTCAATCGCATACTCTGCAATGGCTGCCGCAATTGTTTTACCGTCTTTTTGTGCCGCTTCGTCCATTTGACCAAGGCGATCCTCAAACAAACCAACTGTACGGTAGTTTAATGACTCCGATGCATAAATACGCGCTGCCATTGTTGCTAATTTATCCTTTGTTAATGAAAAATCAGAGAGTTTTGTTTTAAATTGTTGACGTTGATTTGTGTATTTCACCGCAAGCTCTAATGCTCGCTTAGAGCTACCCACTGTACCTACACCTAATTTATAACGCCCTACATTTAAAATATTAAAGGCAATGACATGGCCTCGTCCTACCTCACCTAATAGGTTCTCTACTGGTACCTTAGCGTCTTCTAAAATTAAAGTACGTGTTGATGACGATTTAATACCCATTTTCTTTTCCTCTGGACCAACCGATACACCATCATACGCACGCTCTACGATAAATGCCGAGAATTTATCGCCGTCAATTTTAGCGTATACAATAAATACATCCGCAAAGCCTGCGTTTGTAATCCATTGCTTTTCACCGTTTAGTACATAGTGTGTACCGTCTGCCGAAAGTTTAGCTGTCGTCTTTGCACCTAATGCATCTGAGCCTGAGCCTGGCTCTGTTAATGCGTATGCCGCAATAAGCTCACCTGTCGCTAACTTTGGTAAGTATTTTTTCTTTTGCTCCTCATTACCAAATAACACGATTGGTAATGAACCAATGCCTACGTGTGCACCATGTGTAATTGAAAAACCACCTGCTACCGACATTTTTTCTGCAATTAATGCTGAAGAAATTTTATCTAAACCAAGGCCTTCGTATTCCTCTGGTACATCAGCACCTAGTAGACCTAGCTCACCTGCGCTCTTTAATAGACGCACAGAGTGCTCAAATTCGTGGTTTTCTAAATTATCAACATACGGAAGCACTTCATTTGTAATGTAGTCCTCTGTCGTTTTTGCAATCATTTTATGCTCATCTGAAAAATCCTCTGGTGTAAATACGCGATTTACATCCGCTTCCTCAATTAAAAATCCGCCGCCTTTAATAATTTCTGTCATACTAAAAACCTCCCCAATTTGTGTTTAGATTATTTCAAATACGCCTGCTGCACCCATACCGCCACCGATACACATCGTAACAACACCGTATTTTTTACCTTGTCGTTTTAATTCATGTAATAACTTCAATGTAAGAATCGTACCCGTTGCACCTAATGGATGCCCTAACGCAATTGCGCCACCGTTAACATTGACCTTATCAATATCAATGCCGAGTTCTTTCACTACTTGCAGTGATTGAGAGGCAAAGGCTTCGTTGATTTCCCATAAATCAATATCCTCAATTGTTAAACCTGCGATAGCTAACGCCTTTGGCACTGCTACAATTGGGCCAATCCCCATGATTTCTGGTGGGACGCCGCCAACTGCAAAACCTAAAAACTTCGCCATTGGTGTCATGCCTTGCTTCTCTGCTTCTTGTCGGTCCATAACGAGTACAGCTGCTGCACCATCTGATGTTTGAGAGGCATTACCTGCTGTCACACTTCCCTTAACATTAAAGGCTGGGCGCAACTTCGCTAAGCCCTCAACTGATGTACCTGGACGAACCCCTTCATCTGTATCAAAAGTAAATGTGCGTGTTTGCTGTTTGTTAGTAGCATCTACATAATGCTGGGTTACCTCAACTGGTACAATCTCATCCTTAAATTTGCCCTCTTTAATCGCCTTTTCGGCTAATGCATGAGAGCGAACAGCAAACGCGTCTTGCTCCTCACGGCTAACATTATATTTCACAGCCACTTGCTCTGCTGTGTGCCCCATGCTCATATAATATTCGGGTGCTTCTTCAACTAACTTAGGATTTAAACGCACAGTATTACCTGTCATCGGAATCATTGACATTGACTCCACGCCACCTGCAACAATTGCTGTCGCATGCCCCAGCATAATTTGCTGTGCGGCATAAGCAATTGTTTGTAAGCCTGACGAACAAAAACGATTAACGGTTAAACCTGGCACTGTATCTGGTAATCCAGCTAACGCACCAATATTGCGCGCTACATTCATTCCTTGCTCTGCTTCAGGCATTGCACAGCCCATAATAATATCTTCAACTGGTCCATCATAATTTGCTCGTTGTAATGCTTCCTTCACTACTAATGCGCCAAAATCATCAGGTCGCACAGTTGCGAGTGAGCCTCGCTTTGCTTTTCCAATAGGTGTTCTTGCACCTGCTACAATTACCGCTTCACGCATAATCCATTTCCCCCTTTAGCTTAGTTACGTAATGGTTTTCCCTTTGTTAACATATGCTGCATACGTTGCTGTGATAATGGGTGCGCTACAAGCTGTAAAAATGCTTCGCGCTCTAAGTTGAGTAAATATTGTTCATCTACAACTGTGCCATAAGGTACTTCGCCACCTGCAATAACGTAAGCTGATTTTTTAGCGATTGCTAAGTCATGATCACTAATAAAGCCGGACTCATGTAACCCACGAGCACCCATATATAATGTGGCATAACCTGGTGCACCTGTTACTACGACTTTTTCACGCGCTGGTGCTGTATAACCTGCTTCGTATAATGCAAGTGCTGCCTGTTTAGCATCATAAATTTGGTGATCTGGATTTACCGAAACACCGTCAGCAAAATCTAAGAAATTATTATCACGTGCCTCTGCGCCAGATGTCGAAACTTTAGCCATCGCAATTGTTTCGAATACTTTGTTGGCGATAGGTTGATAATCCACCTCTACGCCTGTTGGCAAACCTTTAAGGAACTTTTCGTATAGCCCTTTATTGCCACCGCCGCCAGGAATTAAGCCAACGCCTACTTCTACTAGCCCCATGTACGTTTCCATTGTGGCTTGAATATGCGCGGCTGGTAAGCAAACCTCTGCCCCACCACCAAGTGTCATACCAAATGGTGCAGCTACTACAGGTTTAGTAGCGTATTTAATACGCATCATCGCATCTTGGAATGATTTAATAATGAAATCGAGTTCGAACACATTATCATCCTGTGCCTCCATTAAGATCATGCCAAGGTTAGCACCTACACAGAAGTTTTTGCCTTGATTACCAATCACAAGCCCTTTGTAGTTTTTCTCGACTTCATCCACTGCGTAATTAATCATTTGAATAATATCTGGGCCAATCGCATTTGCTTGGGAATGAAACTCTAGTAATGCTATACCTTCACCTAAATCAATTAAGCTAGCACCTGCATTACTTTTAATAACACCGTGCTTCTTTTTATAGCGTTTCAGATTAATTTCTTTATCATTAGTTGGTACTTTTTCATAACCTGCACCATTGTAGTACGCTAAGTCACCGTCTAACTCGCTATAAAATGTTGTAAAGCCATCCGCTAGCATTTTTTCTACGAAGCTGGGATGTCATGCCCTTCTGCCTTCATTTTTTCTACAGATTGTGCCACGCCAAGCGCGTCCCAAACCTCAAATGGACCTTGTGTCCAACCAAAACCCCACTTCATAGCGTTATCAATGGCTACAATATCGTCTGCAATCTCACCGTGTAGTTGTGCAGCATAACGTAAGGTTGGTGCTAAAACATGCCATAGTAATTCACCAGCACGGTCATCTGCGTACGTCAGTAGCTTCACACGATTTGCTAAGCCTTTGACTTGTGTAGCTTGTGCCATGGAAGCTGTTTTGAGTTTTTTTACTGGACTGTACTCAAGCGTAGTAGGATCAATCTCTAAAATATCGCGCCCCTTTTTAATAAAGAAGCCCTGACCTGCTTTAGCACCGAGCCAACCTTTCTCTACCATTTCACTAATAAACGCTGGTACCGCAAATACTGCCTGCTCTTCACCCGTCGTTTGGTCATAAACATTTTTGGCTACGTGTAAAAATGTATCAAGTCCTACTACATCTAATGTACGGAAAGTAGCTGACTTTGGTCGCCCAATTAGTGGCCCTGTTACAGCGTCCACCTCACCTACAGAGTAGCCGCGCTTAAGCATTTCCTGCACAGTAACTAATAAGCCATAAGTGCCGATGCGGTTAGCGATAAAGTTTGGTGTATCTTTAGCTAACACAACGCCTTTGCCTAAAACATCTTCGCCAAACGCTTTCATATATGAAACAACCTCAGGTGAAGTTGTTTTAGCTGGAATGATTTCGAGTAACTTTAAATAGCGTGGTGGGTTAAAGAAGTGAGTACCAAGGAAGTGCTTCTGAAACCCTTCCGAGCGTCCTTCTGCCATCGCATCAATACTAATACCCGATGTATTTGAACTAATAATGGTATGTGGTGCGCGCACCTTATCAATTTTTTCGTAAAGATTTTGTTTGATTGCTAAATTTTCTACAACAACTTCAATAATCCAGTCCACGTCTTTTAACTTGTCGAGGTCATCTTCAAAGTTGCCTGCTGTAATTAACGCTAGGCTACGCTTTGTAGTAAGTGGTGCTGGCTTTTGCTTTGTTAGTTTTTGTAGCGCTGTTGTCGCAAATTTATTTCGAATAGCTGGATGCTCAAGTGTTAACCCTTGCGCCTGCTCCTCAGCCGTTACCTCTTTCGGTACGATGTCTAAAAGTAATGTTGGAATACCAATGTTTGCTAAATGTGCGGCAATACCCGAGCCCATAACGCCAGAGCCAAGTACAGCTGCCTTTTTAATTGAATAAGTCACAAGCATTTCCCCCTTTATTCCCTTTGAATGAACAGTCATTCATTTTTTGTGTAAAAAAATATAAACATCATTTCTGTTATTAGTGTAAATTATTTCTACAAATTACGCAATCCTTTTCCTCGTATAATTTTTATATAGCCTTCTTTACATGTTTTGAAACATATCATTTTATAGTGACGACAATTATGTGTACACTACATAGGAGGAGTGTGAATACAATGGAAAAAATCACAACAGTTGAACAGTTTAATGAAATTATTAACAGCGGTAAAGATGTACTTGTAAAATTTTATGCAGGCTGGTGCCCTGACTGCACACGTATGGATATGTTTATTGATCCTATTATTACAGCCTACGATAAGTACGTATGGTACGAAGCTAATCGCGACGACCTACCAGAGCTTGCAGAAAAATACGATGTTATGGGTATTCCAAGCTTATTAATTTTTAAAGATGGCGAAAAACTTGCACATTTACACAGTGCCAACGCTAAATCTCCTGAGCAAGTTACAGCATTTTTAGACGCCCAAGCATAAGAAAAAGCCTGCGAAAAATTTCGCAGGCTTTTTTTATATGCCGAATGACAGAATTGAACTGTCCTCTGATGCTTACCATGCATCTGTTTTACCACTAAACTAAGTCGGCTCACTTATTTTTAATATTAACAGATGCTCTTGCTTACTGACAAGCCCTTGACAAATTTTTCTATATGTAATAAATTTATTACATATGAAACAATTAAATTCTGGCGATGAGCTATTAGCTGTCTTTGAAGCACTTGCCCACCCGCTGCGTCTCAAAATTATTGAGCAACTAACAAGGCAACAACAATATGTTAGTCAGTTGGCGCGAGATGTGGGCATTAGTCGACCACTACTTTATCTACATCTCAAAAAACTTGAGGAGGCCAATTTAATCCAAGGACATAGTGAAATTTTAGAAAGTGGTAAGGCCGCAAAGTATTATACTTTACAGCCATTTGACTTCGACCTTAATGCACAGCTAATTGCGCAGCTCGCCCCGTCCTTAACACTTAAAAAAAAGAAGGAGTGATCGCTTGTTAGTAACTATGCTTGTTAGCTTATTGCCTTTGTTAATTTTTATCGCAATTGCTGTTATTGTCATGCGTATTTTTAAACGTGCAGAGCAACGTGCTAATGAACGTTTAGAAATAGAACGTGTGCGTGCGCAAGAGTTGCAGCACCAAGTAGCGGAAATGAAATTACGCGTACATCGCATTGAAGAAATACTAGAAGAAATTTAAGGAGGTTTGTTATGTCAACGATTAATTTAGGTGATGTAGTAGCTACAACCCTTTTGCTACTACCTCTATTTGTAATTGTTATTTTATTTATACTAACGATACGTTTTATTAAACGCGCAGAGCAACGTAACAATAAAAAGCTTCACTATGAGCGTCAGGCCTCTGTTTTATTAACAGAAGATTTGAAAGATATTAACGAGCGTTTAGATAAAATTCAACGCTTACTACGTGTGTAATGGTTTCACAATATGACCCGTCCGTTAAAGCTGCGTGGCGCGACTCTGCCTGTGGTCCGACTGCTACGCATATTGTATTGTCACATTACGGGCTTACATATTCGATTAACGAACTTTATCGTACGCTTGGCACAACGCGTTTGGGATTATTTACGCCATGTCTAATCCGTAATGCTAAACGCTTACTTGGCGATGACTTTGTTGTAGCACGCGCATCTGTTAAAACGGTAATGAAATTATTAGATTGTCAATTACCTGTGCTTGCTAAATTTGATTGCTTTACCTCATGTACACCTTGGCGCAAAGCGTATTATCGCTATCACTGGGTAGTCCTTACAAGTTATTACTTACAGCATGACCAACTACATTTTATAGGTAATAGTAACGGTAATATCTTTACCTTTGATTACGCTACAAGTGCCCATGCCTTAACATTTGTACAACTAACAAAAAGAGACTCACCGCTTAGGTAAGTCTCTTTTTACTTGCTTATTTTTTTCAAGCACTGCTTTAATTTCTGGTCCAATAATCGGAGCAAATGTTTCTGAGAAAGTTGATGTAAAGTGGTTAGAGTCAAAATGTGTAATCATATTACCAACAACAGGGTAACAATACTCCTCATCGCAATAATAATCTGTCACATCCATATACGTAATATTATCCGGTATATTTGTTTGTAGACTCATTGGACTTGGCTCTGCAATTGCCTCATTACGCGGCTTTTTACATTTTGTAGGATCACCTGCATTTTCTTCAACACACTCCACAATATTATAGCCAAACCATACATTATCTCGTATTAAAAACAATGGAATATCATGTTTATCAAGATGTTCCCATGCTTTATTAAAGTCCTCAGGAATCGTTGGTAGCTGTTGCTTACCAATGTCCGCTACACTAAATAATAAATCGGGCTTGTCTTTAATAACTTGTTCAATCGCATCATCAAACCACGGGGCACAGTGTCCCTTATCCTCTTGACTATTAAATTGCAGACGACAACGCGGCTTAATATAAGTTACGATTTTTACTTTTTCCTTTTTACCAAACTTATTGAGCATAGGCACCCAGTGTGCGGAGTGTGAACCTCCAATAATGGCTACCACGTGCTCATAATTTTTTGTATCACCATACTCACATATCACTACATTTGTTTCATTAATTTTGGTAATACATTTATCAGGATAGACAGGCGATACATCTTGCTTAGCTACATCAACAGCTGGCGTAATTGTTTCGTCTGAGGTATACATTGGCTCATCCAAAAACTTAACCATAGCACCAGGATTATTAAATGAAATATCCCAATCCTTAAATTTCTTTTCGAGCTCGCGTTGCTCTTTAATCGCCGCTTTTTTACGTGCTTCTTCCTTCTCTTGAAGAATGCGCTCTGTTTCAGCAGCAACTTGCGCAATGCGCTCCTGCTCTTTGTGTTGCCAATAAAAATTACCTAATAGCGCAATGGTCATTAATGCGGCAATTGTAATAAAAGCAGGCATCGTTTTAACATCCATCGTACGAATTGGTTTTTCGATGAAATTAATCGTAATATACGCTAGCACTGCAGACAGCACTAAGATACCTAAACCTGCTAGTACACTTACTTGCTCTACATCAAATAGTGCATAATAAAACACTAAAATAGGCCAATGCCATAAATAAAAGGCATACGAAATACCACCAAACTTCACTAAAGGCTTAAAGCTCAACACGGCATAGGCACTACCTTTTTTAGCTGAATCACCAGCTAGCACTATGAGTACAGCACATATTACAGGCCAAAGCGCTGCAAATCCTGGAAATACATTGCCCACTTGAAAGATGATACCGCAAGCAATTAAACCTAACAGTCCAGCCCAGCCAAATACAAACGCGACATTTTTATGTACGGTAATGTTAGCTGCTACTAATGCTAGTAAGCCACCTACACCAAACTCCCATAAACGTGTAAACGTATGGTAGTACGCAAAAGGTTGGTTAACTGACGTAAAATAAACCGAAAAGCTAAATGATGCAATCACAGTTAATGTAATGATTAATGCTGCTACCTTTTTTATATTACGCGCCCGGAAGGCATGGTATATAAATATAACAAGCGTAAATAATACGAGCCAAATTAAATAAAATTGAAATTGAATGCCTAATGCCCAAAACTGTTGAAAGGGCGAAGCGCTATTGTTTTCGGCTAAATAATCAACGGAGCTAAACGCGAGCTTCCAGTTTTCGAAATACAATAATGATGCAACAAACTCTTGCACAGTAGCTGCGCGATTGGTCATAGGTAAAATAAAAATGCTCAGTACCATTGTTATAATGGCAACAAACCATGCGGTAGGCATTAAGCGCTTTAACAGCTTAACTACATACGCAATGATATTTAATTTTTTTTGTTTTGCATAGACGGACAAAATAGATGTGGTAATTAAAAAGCCTGATACTACAAAAAATACATCTACCCCGCCAGAAATTCGATTGAACCAAATATGGTACACTGCCACTAAAATTGCCGCTACAGCTCGCAGACCCTCTAGCTCTAATCGAAATCTCTTTTTCTTTTGCACGTACAACGTAAATCACCTCTTTTAAGAGTATAGCAAAGATGATTTATTGTTTCATGGTTTATTTTGGTTAATGTGGCGTGCCAGTAAGCTAAAGCCATCCTGCATTAATTGCTCGGTTACCCCTTCATATGTAGGTAAAGTAAGAGCAGTAAGTGCCACATCAATTTGTGCATCACAATGAATCTCAGCGAGTTGTTGGGAGATGACTAGCATATCTTTGTCCGCTTCAATTTTACGTTGCTGCGCAGGCGTTAAAGTGGCTAGTGCCTGCAACACGCCATCCACAGAGTTATGCTTTTTAATCAATTGCAGGGCTGTTTTTTCGCCGATACCTTTAACCCCCGGATAGCCGTCACTTGTGTCACCCATAAACGCTTTAACATCTGCAAACTGTTTAGGTAAAATACCATACTCCTCCACAAAGCGCGCCTCATCATAAATATTGTACTCAGAGTAGCCTTTCTTAGTTAATGCAATACGCACATTAGGACGCAATAATTGCAGTAAATCGCGGTCACCACTAATTACTGTAATGTCTGCTTCATGTTGCCACTTCTTCACCATAGAGCCAATTAAATCATCTGCCTCTAAACCTTTGACGCCAAAATTATGCCAGCCTAAACGCTCGGCTAGCTCTTTTGCCATATCAAACTGCGGTAGCATTTCTTCTGGTGGAGCTTGACGATTGGCTTTATAGCCATCATAAATATCATTACGGAACGTTACTGCTCCCATATCCCAGCAAATCGCCATATAATCTGGCTTAAAAATCGTGTTAGCTGTAATAACATGGCGGGCAAAACCCTGTGCTCCGTTAGTTGGTGTACCGTCTGGTAATCGAATAAAGTGACCCATTGCTGCCGAAGCAAAATACGAACGGAACAACAATGCCATGCCGTCTACAAGTACTAATTTTGGTTTCATACTATCCCTCTTTTATTGTTATCTTTACGTCAAGCGCAATGTCTACATTACCACGTAACGCGCGACTTATCATGCACGTGCGCTCAGCCTTCTCTGCGATACGTTGTACGAGGCGCTCCTTACTGGCATCCTCAATACAAATCCTTGGACGATGTATGATTTTTTTATACGTCAGCAAGCGGTCTTGCTCTACAAAACCATCAGAGGTCATCGTAATTGTAGCCTTAATGCCAGAGCCCTCTAAAATAGCTGCTAAAGAAATAATATAACAAGTTGCAGCTGCGCCTAACAGCATTTCATCAGGATTTGTGCCCTCATCTGGTCCTGCCATCTCTACAGGAATTGAAATAGGCGTGCTACTGTGACGCAATTGTAAATCACCTACCGCATCTCTACCACCTTGCCAATCTAGTGCTATCGTAAATTTATGCATATTTTATCCGCCTTTGTTCGTGTATTTTTTTATAAAATTACATGATTACTACATCTTATTTACTAAATTTTATTATACTTTTCGTCATTGTTATTATAAGATGAAACTACTACATCATCATGAAAGGAAGTTAATGACTATGGCTTTTTGGTCTAAACCTAAGCAAGTTTCCCCAATGGATTTACCTACTACACCTGCCGTTCATACGGTATTACAAGTGACTGACCCTTCACTACGTAAGCAACTTGAGCTCATTCATTTTACTATAGATGATTTGCGCACGTTAAAACAATTGCAACCTTATATTAAGGAAGATATTGAGCGTATTACAGATGTCTTTTATGATGCCATTTTAGTTGTACCTGAACTCAAACAGATTATAGATGAGCGCACACAAGTGAGCCGCCTTAAACAGGCACTCATTGGCTATATTACGGATATGTTTAGTGGCGTGCTAGATGATCAGGCTTTACAGCGCAAGCAACGTTTAGCAAAGGTTCACTTTCAAATTGGGTTAGCACCTAAATGGTATATTGGCATGTTTCAACAACTACAAGAAGAAATGATTGCACTACTCGCTAAACGGCTACCTAATAACCAATTAAAAGGTGTATCCATGAAAGTCGTAGCCAAAGTAATTAACCTAGAAATGCAGATTGTTTTAGAAGAGTACGAAAAAGAAAATGTGCGCCTACGTGATGAACAATTTGATGCCGTAAAAAATGAATTAAAGCAAGGCACGCTAGCTATTGTAAAAAACCTGCAACAATTAACAGAAGGTACAACAGAGACGATTACACATATTACAAACAACACATATACGATTGAACAAACCATCGCGGCTAATATTACTATTGTCAATGATGTGCAACAAGATGCACATAAAGGGCAACAAGATGTTGCACAGTTAGAAACAGAGATGGAACAAGTTACTGTACATACCATCGAAATGGCAAAAGTTATTGAGCAACTTAGCCATTCCTCACAGGAAATTATTTCGATTATTACGCTCGTTAAAACCATTGCAGAGCAAACAAATTTGCTAGCGCTCAATGCCTCAATTGAAGCGGCACGCGCTGGTGAGCATGGCAAAGGCTTTGCGGTCGTTGCTCAAGAAGTACGCAAGCTAGCAGAGCAATCACGCGACTCTGTCGAACGCATTACTGCGCTTATTGACACGTCTACTTCATTAACCAATGCAGCAGTCACTATGATTGAGGATATGCGTAAAAACGTACGCACGAGTGTTGATGTTTCGCAAGCAACACAACAAACCTTTATGACAATTTCACAGGCCGTTAATCATAATAAGCAACAAATTTCGCAGGTGGCTAGTGAAATTGCAGGGCTTGGTACAATGATCCAATCCATTAGTACCAACACGTTAGATGTTGCGACCACAGCAGATAATTTATACAAAGCTACTATGCACTTTTAACTACAATAGAATTGAGGTAAGATAATGAATCAATGGAGAACTATTGCATTGCTGTCATTAGGGGCTTGCTGCATTATGTTGAGTTTATTGATCATGGCTTTTTTATCGACAGATCAAAAACTCAAACAGAAAAATCAAGTTATTACACAGTTAAAAAAAGAACTGGCTACACTACATGAACCTGTAGCTGATTCTATTACAAAAAATGTGGAACCGATTAAGGAAGAAGTTATAACGGCAGTCCCACCTGCTCTAACTGAGGAAACAACGGTGCAACCTACGCCAAAACAAACACCTGTAATTGCAGAACCTTCTTATAAAGAAGTACTAGCACAATATGCTCCTCACTTAACACAAATTTATTTTGTTGAAACATATGCATTTGATGGGGCTCCTCATGAAATGTTATATGAAATGTATCCTAACTCCGAGGTACGGCACATCTATGAGGAAGCATACGGTCGTATACAAAATATTTTTAATGAGATGGATGATGTCTTACAATCTGCACTTCCTCCACAACAATTGGCTCAATTCAATGAAGAACAACAAGCGTGGCAACAAACTATCGATGCTACTGTTAATGAACTTCGTAGCCATGGTGGTAGTGCAGTAGGAGTAAATGTTGCCTCACACTTATACAGTGAAACTATGCTACGCTGCAAAGATATTTTGCATAATTACTTCGATGTCGTAGAAATTACAGGGCGCCTTGATTCTTAGCATATATCTATAATAGAAATCAAATAAAAAAAGTAGGCTCACTCGCAATGTTAGAGTGGGCCTACTTTTTATACACCTTGTCTATTGCCCCACACTAAAGCATGGAGTTGCGGCAAGACATAGATTTTTTTTAGTACGTCACACGTATTAACCTTATCAATCAGCCATTCATAACGTTTTAGTAACGCCATAGCTGTTGCTTGCTCATCTTGCGCTGTAGTATCTGCATTACCTGGTTGCACATAAAAAGTGACGTTAGGATAACGTACATATAAGAGCTTCACAAATGCATAGTCTGCATCATCAAACACTACAATTTTCATGCTGAAAGAATGTGTTTGTAGGCGCTCTACCCAACAATCTAGCACAGCTAAATCTGTAGTCATGCCACTACTTGGCGGTTTAGGTGACAATGTAACATCATCAATACGTAACAACCAATCTTGCCAAATGCTCGCTTGGGTTTCGACAGTTAGTGTTACTCCCATAGCCTTTAATGCCTCAACTAGTTCACCAAGGCTTGCGTGCAATAACGGGTTACCTCCTGAAAGTGTAACGTGCATTGTACGTGCTAACCCTAACGCCATTAAGCGCTCCATTATTTCTGGTGCTGTCATCATAGTAGGTCGCTGTGAGCCGTCCCATGTAAAAGCAGAGTCACACCAGCTACAACTATAATCACAGCCTGCAGTACGTACAAATAATGTCTTGCGACCAATCGTCATGCCCTCACCTTGAATCGTGGGACCAAAAATTTCAAGAACAGGTACCTTACGCATCAAAGTCCTCCTCTTTTGGACGATAGCACACATAGCTCGTTGGCGTCTCGCGTACAAACACTTGTAGGCAGCGTGCATGATTACCCTTACTATCAAGCAATGCTTGTATCGCTTGCCAAATATATGCCGCTACCGCCTCTGTCGTTGGGTTTTGTGTACGAAAAGCAGGGTGGTCATTGATAACTGTGTGATCAAAAGCACCATGTACAGCATCTTTAAGCGCTTTAAAATCTATTAAAAAGCCAATAGCATCAAGCTCGTCCCCCGCAATTGTGAGATTAGCAAAATACGTATGGCCATGCATTCTCGCGCAAACACCTGCAGCTTCCGCAGGGATAAAATGTGCAGCCGAAAAATGCATATCTTTATTTAATTCATAACGAAACGGATGCGCAACAGTTGGGTAAATTTGTTGAATCATTGTGTAGCATCCTTACTTGCCAAGTATTGTACTAGCCCTTCACGGCGAAGCACACAGGCAGGACACTCCCCGCAACCATCTGCTGCAATACCCTCATAACACGTTAAGGTTTTTTCGCGTACAAAATCAAAAGCGCCAAGCTCATCTGACAATGCCCACACCTCTGCCTTATCGCGCCACATTAACGGCGTATGCAACACAAAGTCCGCGTCCATCGCTAAATTTAGTGTTACATTTAATGATTTCATAAAATTATCACGACAATCAGGGTAGCCACTAAAATCTGTTTCACTCACACCTGTAATAATATGTCGTGCGTCTACCGCATACGCATATAGCGCTGCAAACGAAAAGAAAATATGATTGCGCCCTGGCACAAATGTGTTAGGCAAACCATCATCACGCTTAGCAATGGGGATATTTTTTTTCGTTAAGGCATTAGGTGACAGCTCGTTGATACTATGCATTGGCATAATATGAAACGACACACCAAGCTCTTTTGCGATTGCCTCAGCATGTGCTAACTCCTGCTGATGACGTTGCCCATAATCAAAGCTTAGCGTAAATACCTCTTTAAAATTTTGTAACGCCCAAAATAAACATGTCGTGCTGTCTTGACCGCCGCTAAATACAACGACCGCCTTATCTTGATTTAATTGCATACTAACATCTCCTTAGTTTTTTATAGAGGGATGGTTACGAACCTCTTACTCGTGAACTACTCACCACTTAGCTAAACCTATCGGTTCTTAACGCTTGAAGTGGGAGCTTCTTGGGAAGAAAGCATACTTGATAGCGTATTTCTTTACTAACAGTGGTGTCTCTTGTTTACCAAGCTATCCCCGTAGTTCCTACGGTTTTTGATTTTATCTAAGCTAATGAGTGTATTCTTAGACCTTCGGTCAGAATATTGATACTGGCATTGATATCTCGGTCATGACAAGTATGACAAATAGGACAAGCCCATTCTCTAATTTCTAGAGATTTCTTTCCGTCTTTATGTCCACATTCTGAACAAATTTGACTTGATGGAAACCATTTATCTATCTTTATAATTTCACGACCATACCAGTCAGCCTTGTACTGCAATTTAGTCACAAAACTAGACCAAGATACATCTGAAATACTTTTCGCTAGCTTATGATTGCGCAACATACCCTTTATGTTTAAGTCTTCGATACAGATAATATCGTAATTATTGATAAGCTCTGTACTTAGCTTATTCAGAAAATCAGTACGTTGATTCATTACTTTTTCGTGTAACCTTGCAACTTTACGTTTTTGTTTTTGATAATTTCTAGCTTCAGACAAATTGATACTTTTTTGTTTAGCTAATAAGGCACGTCTTGATAATTTGCGTTGTTCACGTTTGAGTTTCTTTGCCATTTTAGACGTGAACTTGTTGTTATCACTTTTTTGACCGTCAGAAAAAATCGCAAAATCAGTAATACCTAGGTCAATACCAATTGCTGAATTTACTTTTGGTAACTCGCTGATTTCCTCTTTACACAGCAAAGAAATATAGTATTTGCCACTAGAACGACGTGATATCGTTGCAGATTTGATAACCCCTTTAGGTTGTCTATGGAGCTTAATTCTAATTAATGATTTTAACTTAGGTACTTTGATGAATTTATTATCCATCAAGGCGATTGTTCCATTTTGATTGTTGGTTGTATAACTTTGAACAGGATTTTTCTTACTTTTGAATCGAGGAAATCCAACGGATTTATCACGAAAGAAGTTTTTGTATGCTTTGTCTAAATTGAGTTGTGAATTAGCTAGCGCAAGACTGTCCACTTCTTTCAAGTACGGAAATTCTTTTTTATATTTTGCGGGTGTTGGAAAAATTCTTTTTTTAGATGAATCATTTTTAGTTTCCTCATAACCGTTTATTCTGTCTTCAAGCATTAGATTATAAACTTTACGAACACAACCAAAAGACTTCGCAAAGAAAAGTTCTTGTTCTTCTGTTGGATATAATCTGAATTTGTATGCTTTTAGTCGTTCCATAAAGTTCACCTGCTTCCTATTTGTGATTGTTTTCTTGATTTTGAATATATTTCTTTATGACATCAATTGGCGCGCCGCCAGTAGTCAGAAGGCAAAAACTTTTAGACCAAAACATTTCCTTCCAAAGAAATTGTTTCACTTTTGGAAAGTCACGTTTTATCAAACGAGAACTAGCACTTTTATAGGCGTTGATGAATTTGGTCATTTCCGTTTTCGGTTGTGCCTTGAACATGATGTGAATGTGGTCCTTATCATGATGCCACTCAACTAAAGTAATGTGATACGATTTTGAAATTCTTTCAAAAGTATCTATGCCTTAGTTGTCGGTTTTCGAGTTACCAAAGGTAACCCTCATACCGAACGGCATTCATCACCCACCTATAGAGGTTGGGCGACTTCTGCCTAAATTAGTTAAAAGAGCATTAAAAGTATAGCACACTTACTTTTTCTTTAATACAACACCACTTGCCTTTTTTGCTAATAAAAATAACGTTATTCATTAATTTTATTTTTTTAGCGTTCGCGTTAAATCGTCCTTTATTAATGCGCAAATCTCTTTTAAAATAAGCTTTGTTATTTTTTCTAACAATTCGAATTACTATACAAACATAGGTCGTCTGTAATACAATGAAAGCGAAATGTGGAAACGCATTCATTTACGATTACAAGGAGGTTTTCATTTATGAAAGCAGCAGTTGTTACTAAAGATAAATCAGTAAGCATTGAGGACAAACAACTTCGTCCATTAAAACATGGTGAAGCACTTGTTAAGACAGAATTTTGTGGCGTTTGTCACACAGACCTACACGTTAAAAATGCTGACTTTGGCGACGTAAGTGGTGTTATTTTAGGACACGAAGGCGTTGGTAAAGTTATCGAAGTAGCTGAAGGCGTAACAAGCTTAAAAGTAGGCGACCGCGTATCTATCGCTTGGATGTTTGAAAGCTGCGGTAACTGCGAGTACTGTAATACAGGCCGCGAAACATTATGCCGTACAGTTCAAAACGCAGGCTACACAGTAGACGGCGCTATGGCTGAAGAAGTAATTGTAACAGCAGATTATGCTGTAAAAGTACCTGAAGGATTAGACCCAGCAGCAGCTTCATCTGTTACATGTGCTGGTGTTACAACATATAAAGCAGTTAAAGAATCTAACATTCGTCCTGGTCAATGGATCGGCGTATTCGGTATTGGTGGCTTAGGTAACTTAGCTGTACAATATGCGAAAAACGTATTCGGCGCTAAAGTAGTAGCTTTCGATATTAACGACGAAAAATTAGCATTTGCTAAAGAGTTAGGTGCAGACGTAATCGTTAACTCATTAAACGAAGACCCTGTAGCTAAAGCTAAAGAAATTACTGGCGGTAAAGGCTTAGATGCAACTGTTATTACAGCTGTAGCTAAAACACCTTTCAACCAAGCAATTGACGTAGTAAAAGCTGGCGCTCGCGTTGTAGCTGTAGGTTTACCAGTTGATAAAATGGACTTAGACATCCCACGTCTTGTACTTGATGGTATTCAAGTAGTAGGTTCATTAGTTGGTACTCGTCAAGACCTAGAAGAAGCATTCCAATTTGCAGCTGAAGGTAAAGTAGTGCCTAAAGTACAATTACGCCCACTTGAAGATATTAATGATATCTTTGAAGAAATGGAAGAAGGCAAAATTACAGGTCGTATGGTAATTGACTTCACTAAATAAGCACTAAATGCTAAAACGGCTTGCAATCCCTTAAATTGGGGACGCAAGCCGTTTATTTTAATTTGACATTAAAAACGTCTGTTTTTATGCACTTTGAACCATTTTCACTAATACTCGTGATAATGCTTCCTTTTCGTCTTCATCAGCTGCTAACCACAATTCATTTAACACTTTCTCTTCTCGATTACGTGGTTCCTCGTGTTTAGCTAAGTGATCTGCCACAAATTTCGCTGCTTTGGCTAACATATTATCACTAAAGCCTAAACTTTCACCTTTTGCTAATTGATCTTTCAAATAGCTTGTAAAATGCATAAAGCTTTATAAAATATGATCTTTTTCTTCCGTAGACATCTTATCGATTTGATTACTTACTCGGCTGTTAATATCCTCACTCATGTAATCTTCCTCTCTTGTTTTGTCTTACAGTAAGACTTTTACCTTCGCTATGCAGCATTAAACATACGCACGCTAAAACATTACTTTTTAACTATCACTTCGAATAATTCGAATTAAATCATCACCATACAACTTCACTTTCGTGTCGCCAAAGCCATAGACATCACTTAACGCTTGTAAAGTAGTTGGTTTTTTAGCAAGTAAATCCTCTAAAGTTTTATCGCTAAATATATGAAAAGCTTTTTTCCCTTGAGCTGTTGCTGTTGCCAAGCGCCATTTCTTTATAGCTTGGGCTAAGGCGTCATCATCAGGCATTTCATTGACTATTTTTTGCTCTAGCAGGTCTACCTCTTTTTCGATAGATGTATGTAATGCTTTAATGCCTAAGCTTATTTCTGTCATATGATTATCTAAAAGATAAGCAGGCGATTTTTCGTTCAAGGCTTGCTTAATATAATTAACTAGACCGTCAGTTCTTATAACTTGTTTAGTGACAGCTTCATTCGCTGCTGTTGTGTCGAGTATTGTTTTATTATTTGCAAACACTACAACATAGCGTATAGGGAGCCGTTTAATTAGCCCCTGCGCTGTAAGGCATTCCTTTAAAACCTCCGCTTGGCGCTCTACTTGACGCAAAGGACTGTAAAAGCCCTCTTGAAAAACCACACGATTACCTTGATAAACTTGACGTGAAAATTCATCCTTCGCATTCACTACAATATTGCCAAAATAATTTTTCACTTCAACAAGCAAAATAAACTTACGAGTGACTACCACAATATCAATTTGCGCTTTTAATGTATTATGTACAACTTGAATATCATGTAAAATATGTAATGGTAAAAAGGCATTTTGCAACTCAAAGAGCACTTGCGCTTCTCCCCTACTTCCCAACGCCAATAACTTAACTTTTGTAGCTAGCGCTTCACTTGGCTCACTCGCTAATTTACGCTTATACACTTCAAGTTGCATTACACTGTCAGTTGCCTCTTTTATTACGGATTTTCCGAACGAGAAAGCCCATTACTTTAGCTATGGGATGAAAGTGAGGTCAGTCAAGGAGTAGCTTTTGCTAGCTCAATTGACTGAAAATAGGGTACACTTGTTCTATAGACAAGTAAAAGTCTCTAAAACATTCTCGTTCGTTGAAAATTAGATATTGTATAAGGTTCGATAGCCGAATACATGCTATCGGTAAAACAATATGTGTCGTCAAGTAAAAGACGCTAAAACGCTTATACGAACTGTGATTGGTGGTAATAGCCAATCAGCCTAAGATGCGATACGCACTGTCTTAGGAGGGGCAATGAGATACCCTCATCTTGAGGATTGTTCAAAGCAGAAATGAATTGCGAACGGTAAATCACTCAAGAATCCCACCCGTGCACTGTAAGGTGAAGGGCTTGCGGCTTTAGCCGTAGGAGTCTCAAGACAGGTTTCGTTAAATGTTCGGTATCTTTTATTGCTTTTATAACTCGAGCAAAAAGCCCTTCTTTTTTCACTTTCATTTTCTACTCCTTTATTGCTGTAATTGCCGACTTATTAGAAAGAGCCTCTGGTAGCCACACAATAGAAATGCCTACGAGTAAATTACAGTACTTATCTAACAGTAGCCCATACATATGTTCATCAATAACAAAAAAATATTTTGCATCCGCTTCTTGCTGCTGTAAAAATAAAATATCTTTCTTTAATGTACGTATTTGAGTCGTACTTAAATAAGTGGCACCGTAGGGATAAGTTGTTTTTAACTTGCCAATAATACGTCTACCATCAGGTAATGTTTCATCTATAAATTTACCTAGCATAGCTGGCGCTCTATACGTCTTCAACGCATACGTTTGTTGTAAAAAAGCGTTAACATAATAATAACTCAGCACTTTTAAATCATAATTGATATTGCCAAGTATACGAGAAATCGTACGTATTAGCTGAAATTGCTCATCTATCGTTTTGGTATCAAATAAATTATCACTCTCTCGCATTACCTCAGTTAAGCGATTTACTTTTGTAGCAAGTGTAGGCAATGAATTACGGGTATAAGGTGCTTTATACGGCTTCCTACTAATGATTGCTCCCTTTTTACGAAAACATACATAATTATGTTCGTAATTGACCTCATCAACAAGATAGTTGGCATTCCACCACGCTTTCCTTTGAGCTCTAGGTCTTGATTGGTTAGCCCACCATGATCGATGTTTATACGCAGATACTGGTAGCTTAAAACATAACAATGCTTCAATTTCTTTAAAATATAAAGTTACTATGGCTTCCCCGCTATCATTTAAAAATCGATACAATGGTGAGTATTTACCTAACATTCTCTCATCTCCTACCCATTTAGATAAATTTTGGCTAATCATTACATTTATCATAAAACATTTTTACTAGGAGAGATAGCAATATTTCACTAACTGCAGGAGTATGACACCTTAACTCTGAGTTTCGATAGTCTTTATTTTAAAAATATGCCTAGAACTACTAGACTATTTTAATCAACATACCATCAATTTATACGCTCTCTGAATCATCTTCTAAAACTGCACACTACAATTATTTAATTGCTAAAGAATGTAACTAACAAGCTTCAGCTTACAGCTTCGCCCCTTAAATTCTCAATATATACCTAACTATCACTCAGATTTTAATATCAGCTACCAATAAATCAAGCCATGCTTCTTGATAAGAAACTTTTTTATGCCTCTTCATTTGTTCAGTTATAGTTGGCAGTATTGTAAGTGATTGCAAGTTAGACAAACGCTTTGCTGTTAATTCACCTGTCATTCCCAAATGATAACAAGCTTCATCCATACGCCAAAGATGAACTCGCTCACTATAACGATTGCTAATATGTTGCGCAATACGTAATCCTTCTGGATCTAAATCACCTGAATAGTACAGCTCAATTTCAGAGCTTAATAAATCTAATAAACGCCAACTGGCCATACGTAACTGCCCATGTGTACAAATAATAGGAGCTTTAGGATGAGCATCCATTAAAGTAGACGCAACACTCGAATTCTCTACAATATAAACACGTTTACCAATAGCAGGTCTCACCTTAGTAATAGAGACTAAGTGACGCATTGGCATATTTACGGCGCTCTTTGTTGCTACAGCTGCTTGCCATAGGGGATGCAACTCCTTCTGTTCATAACCTAAAAGCCCTTGAAACGTAACAAAATTCCACAAATCATCTTGAATAATTTTCAGGTCCCCTAGCAAATCAACTTGTTCTTCTCTAGTTTTTGGATAATTTACAGGTTGTTTACTCAAACTATACACTGCATGTACTAATAGTTTGCCAGCTATATTCTTACTATCAAATGCATGTGGGTCTCCTGTTGC
Organism: Lysinibacillus sp. BF-4; assembly: GCF_000743635.1. Taxonomy (NCBI): domain Bacteria; kingdom Bacillati; phylum Bacillota; class Bacilli; order Caryophanales; family Bacillaceae; genus Lysinibacillus; species Lysinibacillus sp. BF-4. Next base: position 26,083 of record NZ_JPUW01000030.1, read on the forward strand.
AAGTTGTGCCAAAATAGGTAACCTAATAAAATCATTACCTTTAAGTTGTCTACTTACAGCCTTTGCTACTAATTGAATAGTAGGCAGTAGTGCTTTTTGTTCTTGCCAAATAAACTTTGAATCTCCTGTTTGCTTTTGAATTTGATTGTACCACTGTGGTAAATCACTTAGTATTTCCTGTAAATCATTGATAAATTGTTTTTTTGTATTGCCTTTCAGACGCTCATCTTCCTCTTTCGATTGTAGCTTTTCTTCTAAAATTTCTTCTAATAATTCTTTTAAGGTAAATTGAGAAAAAGAAGTAGTTGCAAGTTGGGCTTCAAATTGTTGAAGCGACACACTTCTTTTCTGATTAAGCTGGTATTCAGGCACTCCTAAAAACCCAGCAATTTCTTTAACTTCGTCTGCTGTAAAATCTTTCAAACTTACATTGCCTCTCATACTACCAAAAGAATAATATTTTCGCTTAAATTGCTTAAATAACTTCAAAAATGCACTATGTCTAAAAACATTTATATTAGTCAATTAGCTCACGTTCCTTACCATTCCAGCGATAGTTAAGTACAGTAACATAGTCTGCATTTTTAGGGCGTATTAATTCAGCAATCGCCAAGTTAGATACGGTATCATAATCTCCCCAAATTGCTTGGGAGTTCATAATATAATTGAAACCAAGTTGCTCTACTACTTCAAACATATCTCTTATATTTTGTTCGTCGACACCTGCAAATGCTTCATCTAATGAAATAATAAATGGTGCCATGGTGTCCGCCTCTTTATAACGAGAATAGGCTGCTGTAAATAATGGGATATACATCGCCATCGCTTTTTCTCCTCCACTAAATTTGTAAAAAGCGTTATTGGTCAGCTCTTTCTTCGTTTCATTTTGACGTGTGTAATATAAAATAAATGAAAACCATTTACGATAATCAAGCACTTCTTTAAGTACTTGTCGTAATGTATTGCCCTCATTTCTTAAACTTACTATCTCTTTAGCGCTTTCGATACGTGAACGGAAATGTTTGGTGATTTTCTTCAAATCAACTTCACTTAAAAAACTACTTTTACGCTGTAATAGCTGTACTAATTCCTTTGTATCTAACTCACCTTCTGCCTCTGCTGTACGTGGCTTCCAACTTACCGAAAAAATTAATCCAGAAGAGTTATCTCTAACTGCCATAATACTATCCATCTCTTTTACCCATTGTTGCGCACGAGCAATACGTTGACGCAAAATTCTACCCACCGAATTCACAATAATATCCTCATAAAGTTCTCTATCCTGTTCATCCAATAACTGATGATTATATGTTAGTTCGCTTTGCAATACATTATCAATATGATATGGACTAACATATTGCCCTCTGTACTCTAACTCAATAATACGACGATTGCGCAACCGCTCAAAATTCTCTATTTTCTCATGATTAACTACTTCAAGTTGTGGCAGTAATTTGCTTTTATTGATATAGCTTTTACTATTGTATTCTGCAAGAACGGTTAATTGCTCATTTATAACACGTGATAAACTTTCTTCAAGCTTGACACGGTCTTGGTTTTTTTTAAACTGCTTTGTAAGAGCTTTAGGGCACGTGTTTTCTACTGGTATAAACTTAAAGTTTAATTCTTCCTGTAACGCTTGCTGCCATTGCAAAAACATTAGGTTAGCAAAATATTCTTGTTGTTCGAGTTGCTGAAGTTTGTCTTTCATATATTCATATTCTGTCTCTTCTTTCGGACATATTGTACGAATTTCTTCAAAACGTATTTCGTTTATTTGCTTCTCTTGCTGAACTTCAGCTATTCTTTGCTGTACATCTTCTGCCCCTTGTAATTTCAATTGATATTCTTGTGCATGTATTTCTTGTTCAAATGCTTTTTCCGCATACTGTTCATCAATTATTTCACTATGAATATCGTCAATCATTTCTTTACTATTTTCTACTTGTTGCTCTATTTCTTGCAATCTATTTTTTGTTACTTTTATTTTGTCAAAAATTCGGTGTAAATCATTTAATTGTGCTAAGTACTCATCATGAGCTTGTGCTACTTCCTTTAATTGTTCAGTATTTTTCGGGATATTTTGCATGTTTTCTTCAAGGTTCAACTGTTGTTGAATTTTCTTTAGTTGCCCACGTATATCCTGCCACTTTTGCTCTATTTCTTGTTGTTGAAATTGTCGATTTTTTTGACTTTCTTGCTGTGTGTAAATTTCCATACGCAAATCATTTAATGTTTTATCTGTTGGGATTGTTGATTCCCAAGACGCTATTTCTTCTAATTTTTCGCTTAATAAACTATGAGAAACTATTGTTGCTTGGAGTTGTTCATTAAGCTGCTCAATTAGCTGTTTTTTACGTAAAATTTGTTCCTCTTGATAACGTTTACGCGATGTTCTACCAATAAAACGAGCAGGACCATGACTTGGGGCATGCCCCTTTATTAGCCCCATTCTATAAAAGCCTTTAACATCAATCGCAAATTCATTTATTGTCGTCTCTACTGGAATACTACGTAAAATTTCATCAATTAGCGCTATCGGTACACTTTTATCTTCTACATCAGGTTGTAAAAAATCCGCTAATGTAAAATCCAGTAGCTTTGGATTTGATAGTAAAACAGCATCTTCTTGTACAGTAAAATGGTTTGGGGAAATTAAACTATCCAAAATGCCTGTAGTAAGTAAAGCGTCTTCAATATAACCTTTCTGTTGTTCTGTAACGTGAGATTGAAATTCTACTGCTGCATAAAATGGTACGTAAGGTACACCTTGTGCAGTAAGTTGCTTACGAAACGCTATTTTCCCTTCTTCTCGCTGAGGCTCTGCTAATTTTGTAGCTTTCAATTGTTGAAGATGTTGTTGTTCTTTTATAATTTCTGTTTTAAGATGTAACTGAGACTGCTCATTTGTAGCTAAATTCGCCATCTTTTCAGCACGTAATTTATTTAAGGATCTAGTTAAAATAGCCGTTGCCTCGCTGTAAATTGTTCCTTCATAAAGTCGTTCGATAATTGACGAAGCTTTTTGTTGTTCTTCAACAGTAAAATGCAAAGTATCATGATTATCCATCCAATTAGAAAGCGCCATCTTTAGTTTATGCTGTTCTTCCCTATACCAATGTTCAGATTGTACTAATTGTGTTTGACCTATATCTAATTCACTGGTAATTACGGAATACGCTTGCTCAGACACTTTCTCTTGTTCATGCAAACTTTCTTGGGTTGCTACTAATGACGCTATATTTCGAATTTTCTCTTTATGTGCACTCACTTCTTTTTTCCAGTAATCAAAATAAGGTGTACCTTTGTCATAGCTCTCTACATTTATTACATGCTGAGTAAAATCTGTTTCCTCCGCCAGAAGTTGCATATTTAACAGAAGTTCTTGCTTTTCATATTCAATTTGAATCAGTTTTTCTTCTTGTTGTTTAATTGCTTGTTCATGTTTTAAATAATTAGTATTTTCTTTATCCTTACGCATTTGTAGTTTAGTTAGTTTTTGTTGTACTTTCATTAAATGTTGCTTGTTTTCTTCAAGCTTTGTCGTAATCGCCCATATTTCATGGTTATTAAGAGACTGTTCTTCATTGTTTAATATTTTTAAAGTTAATCTCGTTTGCTCTAGCTCTTGATTTAACCTTTTAATATACTGTTCTCTACTCTCCATCTCTTCTACTAAATCTTTTTTACAGGATGAATAGTTTGAAAGCTCATCTTCCGCTAACATTACACGTTCAGCGCATTCTCCTAGAATATATTTATTGTAAACATCATAACGTTCTACGATTTTTTTATTTGCTTTATATTCTAGCGTTAGTTGCTCCAACTGTTGCTCTGTTTGGTCCATATTTTCAATAACATCTGACAAATGACTTAGCTCATCATCTGTAATCGGTGGCAAGGCAGATGTTAAAATATCGTATAATACAGTTGGTTTAAAATCTTTAGATAACTTAGGTGCGCGTAATTGAATAAGTAATTTTACTAAATCCTCATACGCCTCCATTGTTTCAAAGCCAAATATATATTTATTTACAAGCGCTGCGTACTCTTTTTGACTATCCGTTACTATACCGCCAGTACTTATGCGATTCGTTAGTTCCTTTTGAGAAAACGGAATTAGCTCCTTTTCGCTACGATGCGCTAATTCAAAATCAATTCCAATACGACGATTATCTGTAATAACAAAATACCAAGATTTTAAATCTTTATGACGCCGTGCTTGCATACCTATACCGGTTGTTATATATTGCTCTGTACCTAACATTTTATACTCTATAAACAAGTAGCCCGTTCTCTCTTCTCGATTCGAAACCCCTTCTTCACCTAATAAATAATCGCTCATCTTTCTAGCCTTTGACCCAAATGGATCTAAACGATCTGGCGATTTTTTACCATCTAACAACACAGGGATAAAACTTTGCATCGTAACTGACTTCCCTGAGCCATTCGTTCCCCTAAGTAATAGCTTACCGTCTGCAAATTCAAATATTTCTTCATCGTAATACCAAAAGCTTAACAAGCCAGCCCTATTAATTTGCCACTGTGTCATAATTTCTCCTCCTTGCTATAATCTGAGGGATAGCTCCCTACAAATGCACCTAATAGCGAGTGAATATAAATAAAATCTGCACAAATTGAACCCATTCGCCAATAGATTAGTTCATCTATAAGTTCTTTTTGTACACTTGCTATTGATTTGTCTCGATACAATTTGGCCCATCCCTCACCTAATTGCTCTTTAAGTTGCAGTAAAATTTCCGTTAGCTGATGTTCCGTCAATGCAATCATGCCATTTTCTTGGCTATTATAATTAGCAATATTTTGATGAAGATATTGTGATAGTTGCAAAACAATATCTGTAATCGCTTTAGTATTCGGAAAGCTTTGATAGTATCGCTTAGGCTCTGTTACAGATAAAAACGCAACATTTTTAAAAACATGCAATTTAAAATCTGTATACTTTTCTATATCATCACTAATGCGATTTCTATAGTTACGTACATATAAAAAATCTTGGTCTTGATTACTTTCTCTATAAAGCGCTGGCGTTAAGAGTAATTGTCGATAAACTCTTTTACGCCTCTCATCTTCGCTCACTAATTGATGCTCTAGTTGCAAGAGCTCTTGTGCATTTTGTAGTTGGGTAAAAGCCTTTGGGTGTGTTCTCATAAAGTAGCGACTATAGATTGTAACTTCATACAGTACCTCTTGCTCTTCATGATGGTCAAAGCGTTGGACATCACCATCTATAATTTCAATCAAGTGAAACTCTACAAGTACCTTCATTACACGAATTAATGATTTACGATGATGAAATAACGTCCAATCTAAAGCAATTTGTTTATAACTCGTGGCTTGAATTTCTTCCGTTAATTCTGATAGTAAAAACTGCTCCTCAATGCGCTTTCCTTCAATAAATGCTAAAGCATAGCAGAAAACAATATAATCCATTGGTGTTGTAAATTGCTGAATCCCCATCCCACTTTCTGCTTTAACAGGCAGTTTATCAAGTTTTATAAAATGTTGGTGAACATGAAGTTGCAACCCAAGCTTATCGGAAACATAGCGTTGTAACACTTTTTGCCGCTCTCTAATTTGTCGATACATATTTGCATTATCTTTTCGTAATACCCATAAATGATGCAATAAATAATCCAAACCTTGCACAGCTTTCTCATCAAATACTTCCTCCATACTATGCCTCCTTCACATATTCAAATAAAGCATCTTGAATTAATAAATCACCATCTTGCGCTCTTAACGTTGTTTTTTCTTCAAGCATCGTTATGCGTAACAGTGTACCAAACTCTGTAGTTACTAAATTCTTGTCACTTGTTCTCGCTTTTGACATCCACGTTAATAATAGCTTCCTCATAAAAGGCTCTATTACACTAAGTTTTGATAATTGCACAGTGCCATGCTTAAAGTAATTTTTCACTAACAATTCTTGTTGCCTACGCTCAGATAAGTATTTTTCACGTTGAGCTCTTTTTTCTGTTTCCTTTAAGTCAATACCTGTCGCTTTTGTTTTTTCACGGTACCGATTAGTGCGTGGTTTAATTACTATTTTTTCTGGCTTCTCAGACCATGTGTCACTATACAAATCATCCGTCGTATCTGTTTTCAGTTGCACATGTTGCGTTTGCATAGCTCCAAACACTATTGCGGATATTTCATGTGCTTCTACTATTGTTGGACATTCACTAAACCACTTTGCTAACTGTAAATAATCATTTTGCCTACTTTTAAAGTAATGCTGACGCTCTCCTAATCGTTGTACATAACGTGTGACTCGTCTAATCATTTCATTTGTTTGCCATTGCAGCATTTCTAACTCACTCTTTTGACCGTCTGTTTCCAAAAACCATCTTTTAATCGACTCAAATTTTGCTTGATAACTTTTTAAACGGCTGTCATCAGAAACAATGACTCCTACTATTTGATCATGTATTTTCTCTTTAGTAATAAGGCTGTCAAAAACGGCTAACATTGTATGTTCTATACTTTTGTTTTGTAACAACTCTATAATCTGTAAAGAAGTTTGTTGCAATGAAACAATAAAATTTCGCAAGTAATGGCTAAATTGAGTTTTATACACTAAAAAAGCTTCTGTAAGCATACGTTGATCGATCTTTTCACTATTAATATACGCAATATAATCTGCTGTATTTCTTCTAATTTCATTAAAGTAGTGAACAATATCTTCCCAAATCTTCACTTGTTGCTCAATGTTCAACGACTTATCTTCTAAACTTTGTAAAGCCTGTAACAAGCGTTCAAATTGCGAAGATTCAAGAGAACCGCTGAAAGTATTATCTACAATACTTTCAAGTTTAATTAACATACGTTCTATTTCGATTGTATATGGTGTAGGTTGGTAACGAAAGCGCTTCTTTTTATACTCTTCTACTGTACGTGCCTTAGTCATATCTTGCCGTGCAACCAAATTATTCCACAACACGAGCTGTGCTAAATTTTGGTGGAGCTGTTCTTCATCAAAATTTTCGAATTGATTGAAAGTGCGCATATGGTGTAAAACTTCTTCTGGAGCTATATAGTCTCTCATTCGCTCATGTTGCTCATAAAAAAATCGCAAAATAACTCGATATTGCGCTGCAGAAGGTGCTGTTAAATAGCTTGTTTCAATCACTTGCTTGGTCAAAACATTCATTTGGCAACTACTCACTCTCTTTTTCTTACATTATAATCAAACGACTACAACTTCTCTACGATTTAATAATCTTATTTTTCTGAATTTAAAAGCCCTAAAAACACTTAATATGGTATTATTATGGTTCATCACCGTAACTTGGGGTTGAATTTATATCAATTCAAAATTTTTATAATAAAAGATAGAATAAAAGCGAAAACTCACGTATCGTAATTGTTGTCGAGACAAACCACGAGAGGAGTTTTCGCTTTGTACTCCAAGTTTATCAAAATGATGCTACCGTTACCATCTTTTTTTGAAATCGCTCTATCATCTGATGAGGAGCCGAATGTGTTTCCTCTCACAGCTGCACCTCAAGAAATTGCTTGCCAAATTTGTGCAGGTGCTACTGTTTGTCATGATCGTAAGTTGCGTCGTTTTCGCCATGGGTATGCTTGGCATATTGGTGTACTTTGGATGGAATTATCTTTACCACGCCAGCGTTGTAAAGATTGTGGTTTTACATTTATATTTGACTATGGATTAGGGCTTGTCCGTTCTTCAACGGAATCATTTCGTCGTGAAATTACGAACCGTTGTCATGGTCGTTCGATTGCGGATGTCGCA
>NZ_JPUW01000031.1:0-32757 GCF_000743635.1 Lysinibacillus sp. BF-4
TCCGTAAGGTGTTAAGTGGGGGTAGTTCAAGAGATAATGTAACCAAATTGCAACAATGTCATAACAAAGCTTGTAAGTGCTAGCTATCCGTTGTAAAATTAAAGTGTTTGCTTTTTGGATAAAGAACTTTATGAACGTATCGAATAGATTATAAAATTACCGACTGTAAAGACTATCGGAGGGACTAGCGTGGAAAAAATTATCGTAACAGGTGGGCAAAGATTAACAGGCACAGTTAAAGTAGAAGGCGCAAAAAATGCAGTATTACCAATTTTAGCGGCTTCATTACTTGCATCAGAGGGGCAACACCACATTACTGAAGTGCCAAACTTAGCAGATGTAAAAACAATTGGTGAAGTATTAAGAAGTTTAAATGCTGACGTAACTTATGACGCACAAAAAAGTGAAATATTTATTGATGCAACTAAACCATTATCAAGTGAAGCACAGTTTGATTTTGTAAGTAAAATGCGCGCATCTATTTTAGTAATGGGCTCATTACTTGCACGTAATAACTTTGCACGTGTAGCAATGCCAGGTGGCTGCGCGATTGGTTCACGACCAATTGAGTTACATTTAAAGGGCTTTGAGGCAATGGGCGCAAAGATTTCTTTCGGTCACGGCTATGTTGAGGCTCGTGTTGATGGCAAGCTTAAAGGGGCAGAAGTTTATTTAGATTTCCCAAGTGTAGGCGCAACAGAAAACATTATGACAGCTGCTGCATTAGCAGATGGCGTAACGATTATTGAGAACGCTGCCAAGGAGCCAGAAATCGTAGACTTAGCTAACTTTATTAATGCTATGGGTGGTCGCGTACAAGGTGCGGGCACAAACACTATCCGTATTACAGGTGTTAAAACACTACATGGTACGGAGCATACGATTATCCCTGACCGTATTGAGGCAGGCACATTTATGGTAGCCGCTGCAATTACTGAAGGTGACGTATTTATTGAGAACGCTGTACCAGAGCATATGACAGCACTTATTGCCAAGATGCGTGAAATGGGTATCGAGGTAACCGAAGAGGGCGAGGGCGTGCGTGTACGCTCTACACGACCACTTAAAGCCGTAGATATTAAAACAATGCCTCACCCAGGCTTCCCAACAGATATGCAATCGCAAATGATGGCATTAATGTTAACAGCAAAAGGTACAAGCATTATTACCGAAACGGTTTTCGAAAACCGCTTCATGCACGTCGAAGAATTCCGTCGTATGAATGCTAACGTTAAGATCGAAGGACGCTCGGTATTTATTGATGGCGAAAACGATATGCAAGGTGCAGAGGTAGGCGCAACAGATTTACGAGCAGCTGCAGCGTTAATTTTATGTGGGTTAATCTCAAATGGCGTAACGCGTGTTACAAAATTACACCACTTAGACCGTGGTTATGTAGGTTTCCATACAAAATTAGCAGCATTAGGTGCTAACATCGAGCGTGTTACTACAGAAGACGCTGAAGTAAAAGTTACAATGTAAAATCAAGAGTTGCACAGCAAGCGAAATTGCTTTGCAGCTCTTTTTATTTCCTAGGAAATAAAGATAATGATATGGTAAAATATTTGACAACAACGAAAAATGAATGATGTATATGGGGGAAGGAGTAGTAGCATGTTTTCGAAGGATATTGGTATCGACTTAGGTACGGCAAATGTGTTAATTCACCAAAAGGGAAAGGGTATTGTCCTTAATGAGCCGTCGGTCGTAGCGTTAGATAGTAGAACGCGCAAGGTATTAGCAGTAGGTGAAGATGCGCGTAAAATGCTAGGGCGTACACCAGGTAATATTGTGGCAATACGCCCATTACGTGACGGAGTAATTGCTGACTTTGATGTAACAGAGGCAATGCTAACGTATTTTATTGATAAGTTAAATCTTAAAGGTTTTATGTCTAATCCCAATGTGTTAATTTGTTGCCCAACTAAAATTACGAGTGTAGAGCAAAAAGCAATCCGTGATGCAGCACAGCATGCAGGTGCTAAAAAAGTATTTTTAGAGGAAGAAGCAAAAGTATCAGCAATTGGTGCAGGTATGGATATTTTCCAGCCGAGTGGCAATATGGTAATTGATATTGGTGGTGGCACAACAGACGTAGCTGTATTATCAATGGGTGATATTGTAACAAGTGAATCTGTTAAGGCTGCAGGCAACGCCTTTGATCAAGATATTTTAGCGTACATAAAAAAACAATATAAATTGTTAATCGGTGAACGCACAGCCGAGGATATTAAAATACAAGTGGGTACGGTGTATGCAGGTGGGCGAGACGAGACGATGGATATTCGTGGACGCGACCTAGTTACAGGATTACCAAGCCCTCTGACGATTTCATCTACTGAAATTGAAGTAGCTTTACGTGAAACAGTCGGAATGATTGTACAGGCTGCTAAAAACGTATTAGAAAAAACACCACCCGAGCTATCTGCGGATATTATTGACCGTGGTATTATTGTAACAGGTGGAGGCGCTTTACTGCATGGCATTGATCAGTTATTAATTGATGAACTAAAGGTGCCTGTTTTCGTAGCTGAGAGTCCACTAAATTGTGTGGCCAATGGTACAGCAGTATTGCTTGATAATATTGACCGCTTAGCGGATTTATAAAATAAAGTGAGGTGCTCGCTATGTTTAAAGGATTTTATACAGTAGCTTCAGGTATGATTGCGCAACAGCGCCGTACTGAATTATTAACGAATAATATTTCTAACGCACGTACGCCAGGCTTTAAAGAAGACCAATCTACAATTCGTTCGTTTCCTGATATGTTGATGTCGCGTATTAATAGTACCAACATCCCAACAGAAAACGGTTTAAACCATATGTATGCTAACCCAACAGGTGGTATTAATGCAGGGATTTATATGCAAGAGACGCTTGCTAATTATACGCAAGGGCAGTTGCTCGAAACCGAGCTTGCTACTGATATTGCGCTAATTAATGGGCAAATGCCAGTCAATGCAGATGGTGTTGAGGGTACTGTGATGTTCCGTTTACAACACCCAGGTGGTGGCGAGGCATATACGCGTAATGGTAACTTTACCGTTGATGCACAAGGCTATCTTGTGAGTGCGCAGGGGCTTTATGTGTTAAATGACAATGGGCAGCGCATGCAAGTAAATAATGATGACTTTACATTAAATGCTGAGGGCATGATTATGTCAGGTGACACGCAAGTAGGACGAGTAGGTGTGGCGTATGCCGCTAATCCAGAAGTGTTAATGAAGCAGGACAATGGGCTGTTTCGTTTAGATGGTGGGGGCAACCTGCCAACAGCTTATGGTGTACAAGGTGTCGCATTTAGCACACAACAAAAATATATCGAAAGTTCTAACGTAGACACAGGGCGTGCGATGACCGAGTTAATGACAGCTTATCGTGCGTTTGAAGCCAATCAAAAAGTGCTACAAGCATATGACCGCAGTATGGAAAAAGCCGTAAATGAAATCGGCAAGGTGTAAGGAGTAGATATTTATGTTACGTACAATGATGACGGCAACTAACACAATGGGCGAGCTACAAAGCCAGCTTGATACTATTGGGCATAACCTAGCCAATACCAATACACATGGCTATAAATCGCGTGATGCACAGTTTCAAGAGCTTTTGTATCAGCAGTATAATAATGATAAACTAGACCGTACACAGCGTCAGTCACCAGTAGGCATCCGCTACGGTGTAGGTGCTAAAATTGGGCAAATCCAACACAATCAAAAGCAAGGAGCGCTACAAACAACGGGGCGTGACCTTGACTTTGGTTTTACTTCGCCAAAACAATACTTTACAGTGCTAATGCCTGAGGGAACAGGTACACGTGAGGTGTACACGCGCCAAGGTAACTTTTATGTGTCACCACTCGAAAATGGTAACGGCATGTTAGTAAATGGCGATGGCTACCCTGTAGCAGATAGCAATGGTAATGCCATTACCTTCCCTAACTTTACAAATGTAAAGCACTTTGGTTTAACAGCTGAAGGTGGCTTTACCGTAACATATAATGATGGTTCGACGTTAGGGCAGCCTATTGATTTAGGTGTAACACGCTTTGAGCGACCACAATTTATGGAGCATGTATCCGCAACCTATTTTGCGCTACCACAAAACATGAACGAGCTAGGTGTGACAGAGGCGGACTTATTAACGCCACTACGCGGAGCAGGGCGTACGCAAGTTAATGTACAGCAAGGTATGCTTGAGATGTCCAATGTTGATGTTGGGCGCGAGACGACGGAGTTAATTCAGACGCAGCGAATGTATCAAATGAATGCACGTTCTGTAACGCTAGCAGATCAAATGCTTGGCTTAATCAACGGCATTCGTTAAAGGAGATAATGTATGACAAAAGATGATATTACAGCAGAAATAACACAGCAACCCACGACTGACAAACGACCAAAGCTACGACTGATACCAATATGGCTTCGTTTACTTATTGTGCTAGTTCTCGTTGCAGTAGCAGCGATTATTGGCGCAATGGTAGGCTATGCAGGATTAGGCGAGGGTAAGGCATTTGATGTGTTTAAACCTGAAGTGTGGCGTCATATTTTGGATATTATGAATGGTAAAATCGACAAATAGGAGGAAATCGCATGAACGTAGAAGAAATTCAAAAAATTTTACCGCACCGCTACCCATTTTTATTAGTGGATCGTATGTTAGAGGTTGAAGAGAAGCGTGCAGTAGGGATTAAAAATGTAACGATTAATGAGCAGTTTTTCCAAGGGCACTTTCCAGGGTATCCTGTAATGCCAGGTGTATTAATTATTGAAGCATTAGCACAAGTAGGCGGCGTAGCATTACTAAGCTCTCCACAGTTTAAAAATCGCCTTGCCTTTTTAACGGGTGTGGATAACTGCCGCATTAAGCGTCAAGTTGTGCCAGGTGACCAGCTTCGCCTTGAGGTAGAGTTTACACGTTTACGTGGTTCAATGGGTAAAGGGCATGCGGTCGCAACGGTTGAAGGCGAAATCGTTTGTGAAACAGATATTTTATTTGCGATTGGACCTGAGCAACCTACTGCGTAATTTGCAATTACTATTAAAAAGCTATAAACTTAGGAAGTTATCGCGTAAAATAAGCAAATGCTTTTTCGATATGTAGGAGGATTAATAAATGTATAAGCAATTATCTTCGGGCATTAAAATTAGTATTACACGTTCTATTTCATTTGCCTTCGAAACATATATGGCTAAAATTGAGTGGCGTGAGGATAAGTATGACCTTAATGATTTTGTAGCTCACTGGCAACAATATGTACTAACAAATGCAGCTTGGTATGACAAAGTACCAGAGGATGCACTACGTAGTGTTGAATTTCAGGAAGAACTAGCAAAGAAAATCAATGAGGTAATCGCTAAAGTACTACAGCAAGCGCCGACAGATGAACAAATCGCTAACATCGAACAGCTTGAGCAAGCAACAGGCAAAAGCTTTGATTATGGTTGTAAAGCAGAGGCTACCTTTGTTGAAAACAAATTAAAAGAGTTAGCATAAAAAACGAGAAGTCACGCATCATGTGACTTCTCGTTTTTTTTATAGGCGTGGGCGATTGCGCATACCTGTTTTAAATTGAGTTAGTAATTGTTCTTCGCTTAAATCTTCCGCTAGTAATGATGCTAGCAGTTGCTCCGCATATTGCTGGCGACGAGCCACAAGCTTACCAGAAAACAATACGGATACACGTTCACCGATTGGTTTAATCGCACGTACGACAAGCTCAAATGGTGCAGGCTCATTATCAGGGAAGGAAATTACAGCGCGCGCATGTACAACGGTTTGCTCCTCTAACAATGGCGTAAGAAAGGCATTCATATCTTCTGTTAAAAATGCCTCAAGCAACCAAGATTGGCGGCTGTTTTCCTGATTAATAATGACACCATCTTCAAGCGGTAGGTCTTGCCCTTGCACTTCGAGTTGTAATAATTTGAAGGTTTTCATAAAAAAATCTCCTTTTTACGAAATTTACGATTTACCTATAGCTTAGCGTAGCAAAATGAAATAATCACGCGAGAAAGCTAGCGAAAAATCAATTTTACTGAAGTTGTCTCATTTTCTTCCTGCCCTTATGATAAGCGTAACGAAGGGAGGTGACAACTATGAATCATGTCGGACTTGTTGGGCGCACAACGAAACATGCTGTTTTGCGTGAACTAGCGGGTGGTAAAATGCAAACAAATTTTTCGTTGGCGATTAATCGCACGTTTAAAAATCAGCAAGGCGAGTTTGATACAGACTTTGTATTATGTGTGGCTTGGGGCAAACTTGCCGAAACGATTGTTAAGCACTGTGGTAAAGGCTCACTTATTGGCGTTAGCGGACGCATTCAATCACGTAACTATGATAGGGAAGATGGGACGCGTGTATTTATGACGGAGGTCGTTATTGAGGACGTGCGTTTTTATCAGCTAAAGCCGACGGAGGCTCAGCAAAATACTACGCCGATGCCGCCAGTCGATTTTTTATTGCCGTAAACAAAAGAATAGAAGTAGAAGCTAATAATCATGCCAAATCTTGCGATGCGCGGGTAACGCATCGCAATCTTCTTATTCGTCTAGTGTCATTAACTGCTGGAGCTCCTCATCGCTTAACTCAGTCAACCACTTACTTGATTGGATAAGCTCCTCTGATAGTGCGGATTTCTCCGTAAGCAGTACATCGATTTTTTCCTCTAACGTACCAAGGGTAATAAATTTATGCACCTGTACAAAGCTCGTTTGTCCAATACGGTAGGCACGGTCAGTAGCTTGATTTTCTACTGCGGGGTTCCACCAACGGTCAGCATGCAATACATGGGTCGCCGCCGTTAAATTTAAGCCCGTTCCACCAGCTTTTAATGACAGTAGAAAAATCGGAAACTCCCCGTCTTGGAAGCGTTGTACCAAACGGTCACGCTGGATTTTAGAGGTACTCCCTGTCAGGAAGGGAGCCTCTACGCCATGTAGCTCAGCTAGGCAGTACTGGAGTAGCTTGCCCATGGATACATATTGCGTAAAGATTAAACATTGCTCCCCATTGGCCGCGATCTCTGCTGCCATTTGGATAATACGCTCAACTTTAATAGAGCGCTGTACTAATTCACTCGGGTTAGTGAGCGGCTCTTTTAAATAAATGCTTGGGTGATTACATAATTGCTTTAGCTTATTAAGCATTACAAGGATTTTGCCCTTTTTTTCTAGCCCATTTAAGTTTTCAATGTTCGCTGCAGTTTCTGCAACATAGGCTTCGTAAAGTGCTGCTTGTTCCGTTGTGAGTGGGCAGTACTCTTTCATTTCTTGCTTGTCAGGTAAGTTGAGTTGTAAGTTTTTATCACGCTTTGTACGACGTAGTAAAAACGGCTGGATTTTAAGGCGTAATTTTTCGGTTACCTTTTGATCTTCATCGCGCTCAATAGGGATGCTGTAATTTTTAGTGAAGCGACCATAGGTGCCAAGGTAGCCGCGTTGGATAAAGTCAAAAATTGCCCAAAGCTCAGCGAGGCGGTTTTCGACAGGTGTACCTGTAAGCGCGATATGATGTGCACCACGCAGTTTGCGAATGGCGCGTGATTGCTGAGTTTGCATGTTTTTAATATTTTGGGCCTCGTCTAGTACGACACTTGACCACTGTACATCTTGTAAAAACTCAATGTCTTGCGTAATTGTGCCATACGTCGTTAAAATCACCTGTGCGCCGTGCGTTGCAAAATTTTCGTGGCGTAGGCGAGTGCCTGCGTAATGCGTATGCACATTAAGGTGTGGTGCAAAGCGTGCAAGTTCTTTTTGCCAGTTGCCAAGCACAGAAGTTGGGCAAATAATAAGCGATGGTGCAGTGAGCGCAAGGTCGTCATAGAGATGTAGTAAATACGAAATAAGCTGTACCGTTTTACCAAGCCCCATATCATCTGCTAAACAAGCGCCTAAATTTTGCTCACGCATAAAGGTAAGCCACTCATAGCCTTGTTGTTGGTATGGGCGCAATTCAGCTTGTAAGTTAGTAGGTGCAGGTCGCGTTGGGATAGTGTCCTTATCACGTAACTGAAAAACAAGCTGTTGTAAGGAACGTTGAAGCTCAAACGTCACGATAGGGTCAATATCATCATCTTCAATCGGCAATAGCTCTTCTGCTGCGTCGTTAAATAATAAATCGCGCACGGTTAGTTTTTCGGACTGGGCGCGGTCAATAATTTCGCGGATTTGTGCCGTCCAAGTAGCATCCACACGGAACCACTCATTGCCCACGCGTATAAATTCGCGTTCTTCTTCTACAATCTTCATAAAGTCGGCATGTGACAATGTGCCATCTCCAAGTGCAACTTGCCAATTAAATTGAATAATGTCGTCCAATCCTGCTACAGATTTACGATTTGTTGAGGCGCTTAACGATACGCGCATTTTAGTAGCTGTTAACGATTTTAGCCATGCAGGTAAAATCACATCAAAGCCAAATGCTTGTAAAGTCGCCACATCATCGCGTAAAAATTGCTGTACGTCTTGATCAGCTAAGCGCAGGTGCATAAAGCTATCGCTCGCACCAAGCCCAAGGATGCGGTAAATATGCGCTTGTTGTGTCGCGAAGTAGTTAGCAAGATGAGCCCATTTTTTAGGCAATGTATCTGTAATGGCTAGCTCACGTTTGCGTGTTGCAGGTGTCCAGTAGGCAGAGGTAGCGGTATGTACAACCGTTTCGAGTAGCCATTCGCTCTCCTCTAGTGCAGGCTCGCTTAAACGTACAGAAACCGTCACGCCATCTACAGCGCGCGACGGTTGAAGCGGCCACCCATCCTCTTGTAAGAAGGGTAGTAGCTTAGGTACATGTTGCAATGTAATATCATGTGCAGCTAGTACTGATTGAGCCGCTGTTGCAAGCAACTCGCCGTGCGGTAAGTTAAAACGAAGTGTGCCTTCCTCAATGATGGCGTAATGCCATAAATCAGGGCTCGTCCAGTAGGGGATGATGTCATTGGCATCACTCTCAATTTGCACGAGTGGGTTGCGATAGGCTGGGCTTAGCGCATCTAAAAGCTCATGCGCCTTAACAATTAAGCGCTCATTATCAATCGTCGTCGTTAACCCATAAAAGCACGTAGTATAGCGATAAAATAATAAGGATGCGAGCTTAGCGGGTGCTAAGGTTGGCGATGTCACGGCAAAGTGAGCGTTTGGTAATGGCTCAAGGTGCAACGTAACAGCGGCAATGAATGGTGATTTGGTCATAACGTTAAGCTTCCTTTCTCAAGCTCCTCTTGCAGGGCACGCAGCCGTTTATGTTGGTGTTGCAAGGTGTTGATGTAGTCGTTAAAGTAATTTTGCTCGCCAGCACGTTTAGCGGCACTACGCATAGCGCGTAAAATACGCACCGCATTTTTATAATGCACGCGTGATTTACCGTCAATCTCTTGCATCGCATAGTAGTGGTAGAGTGGCAAAGCATGTTGCGGTGAGTCTTTAACTAAGTCATTAAAGCCGCAAGCCGTAGCGTAGGCTAGGGAGGAGGTATGCAACATATGCAAACCAATCCAATCATCATAGCGCTTTTTACGAATTAAAAAATGGGAGTACGGGCGCAACCCAGCTTTACCAAAAGCTAAAAATAATTGCGCTTCTTGCTCTTCGCTCAGTGTGACATTGAGCATTAAATCATAAATGGCTAAAGCGCGTTCCTCGCGCGAAAATAGCGGCAGCCCTTCAATAAAAGCTGGTAGTCTTGGCATAATTGCATCAACAAGTGTTTCAGCGTGAGCTGTATCTTTGGCTACATCAAGTGCCAATAAATACATCGCTGTATCCATATCAAGCGCATTAGCATCCAACTGTCCCTCATCTGTATAAAGCGCAGTTAAGGCATGTGTCGTAGGGTGGTCAAACAGTTGTTGCTCGCGTGTAAAGTTATGCGGTGCAATAAAGCGAATAACAGCCTCGTAAATTGCAAGGCGTGATGCCGTATGTGTCGAAAAATCACTAATAAATTTACGTGCACATACAATAATAGAAGTAATAAACTCATCCGTCGCAAATAAACGAGGGGCTTGGCTCACACTCTCAAGCAGTGTTAGGCAGTTAGCTTGCCAGTCATCAAGTAGTGTTTGAAAGGCAGGACGTGTTAAATGAAAGCTACGTTGTGGCGTCTCTTGTAGCATTTTCCAAATATCATACATCACGTGCATTTCCATAAATAATTCGTATAATGCCTGCCACTCACGCTCAAAAGGACGTGTGCGTAATAAATTTTGTAGAATGCGGTTTTTAGCGTAGTGTAAATTATAGCCCTCAAAGGAGCGTTCTTCTTGTAGACCTGTATGCACTTGATCGTAAGCAAGCTTGCGCCAAACAGCAGGTGAACGCTCTGTAGCAATCGGTGTGCGCCAATCGTCAACAAAACTTTGTACAGAAGAAAAATGCTGATATAGTGCAAATAATGTAGCAACACGGTGGCGGCACGTGCTTTGTAGGCATGTGCAACTCGTTGTTTTGTTGGCTAAAAAAATTTGGACATACATCGGGCTAACATCGCGTATCATTGCGGTTAAAGAAATGGTATGTGTATTATATTCCGTAAAGGTTACGGATTGATTGCGTAGTAAAAACGTTGCGCGTGTGATGAGCTCAGCATGTTCTTTGACTGTCGGCTGTAGTGCCTCCGTTTGCTGTGTTAATAGCTGCTCAATGGTATCACGATAATCCTGCGCTAGTTCAGCGATAGATAATGCCAAGGACAAACACCCTCTCTAGTAAAATGATTATCCTTTCATTATACGTTGAAAGTGTAGGTAAGTAGGTGTGAAACGCTTACCTTTAAGAAAAAACTTGCTTAAACGACAATAAAAATGCTATTATAAACATAATAGTAACGAAAGGAAGTGTAGCCTATGATTCAAGTAAATTACATGAAGCCTTTTTATACAAAACTTACGGCACGTCAACTCAGGTTAGTTTTTGCCTATCAATATTTTTCTGTTGTCAAGGACGATGAGCTTTACTACTTTGTTCCGATTGAAGGTAAAGAGATGATTGTTAATCTTGATACTATGCAAATCGAAAATTTAGCCGAAGTCTTTGTGTTCCAAAAGGGCAATCGCTTTTTACGTCTGCCGCTCTACCAACTAATGCTAATGTCTAACATACAAGAGCACTTACTGCCGATGCTTGAGGAGGTTATTGCTAAAGCTAATGACGTACCGCAACAACAACCAGCACCACCACCAGCAGTAGATGAGCCAACCGCATTTGAGCAAGAGCTTACTAAGCGTAACTATGATTACTTAATTGATTGTGCATTAGACAGCAACGACGAAGCGGCATTCCATAAGCTAGTCGATGCAAAAAAACAACTGGAGGTTCAACCATCGTGATGTACACAACAGCCTAAGGTATCTTTTTTCAGTTCACTGAAAAGAGATACCTTTTTTGTATAGTTTAGGTTAAATGTGCCGATAGCTACTATAAGGAGGGATCCATTATGAGAATTGGTAGTTGGACAGCGACAGGGATGTCAATTGTTAACCACATGAACCGCAATTGGAACGCGGCCAGTAAATCCATGCTACGGCTTAGCTCAGGCTACCGCATTAATAGTGCGGCTGATGATGCGGCAGGGCTTGCAATCTCCGAAAAAATGCGTGGACAAATTAGAGGGCTTACGATGGCCTCTAAAAATATTATGGATGGTGTTTCACTTATTCAAACCGCAGAGGGTGCATTAAATGAAACTCATGCCATTGTGCAACGTATGCGAGAGCTTGCCGTGCAAGCGGCAACAGATACTAATACGGATGATGACCGCGCTAAATTAGATTTGGAGTTTCAGGAGTTAAAAAAGGAAATCGACCGTATTTCGACAGATACGGAGTTTAATACACGCACGCTATTAAATGGGGATTATAAGGATAATGGGCTAAAAATACAGGTGGGAGCTAATAGCGGGCAGGCAATTGAGGTAAAGATTGGCGATGCGGGGCTTGCGGGCATAGGGCTTAGTACGGAGTCTATTGCTACGCGTGAGGGCGCAAATGCGGCACTAGGTAAATTGGATGAGGCGACCAAAAATGTATCTATGGAGCGCTCACGTCTTGGCGCGTACCAAAATCGTTTAGAGCACGCATACAATGTAGCCGAAAACACCGCCATTAATTTGCAAGACGCAGAGTCGCGTATACGCGATGTGGATATTGCAAAAGAAATGATGAACATGGTGAAATCTCAAATTTTAGCACAAGTTGGGCAACAAGTACTAGCTATGCACATGCAACAAGCACAGGGCATTCTGCGTTTGCTAGGGTAGTGCAAAAAATGGTATTATATGAGACAAATACGAATAAAAGAGGTGCACAGAAATGAATAAAAAGTTTTTAGTAAGTGCAACAGCAGCTGCATTAGTAGCATCAGCAGTTGTACCAGCAGCAAATGCAGCAGGCTTTAAAGATGTTACAGCAGACAATGGTCATAAAAAAGCGATTGAAACATTAGCAGGTTTAAACATTGTGAGTGGCTATGAGGATGGTACATTTAAACCAAATCTTCAATTAAAACGCTCGCACGTAGTCAAAATGCTAGGTAAATGGTTAGTTAACCAAGGTAACACAATCCCAGCTAACTACAAAACAGTACAGCGCTTTAATGACGTGCCTGTTAACCATAAAGACGAGGAGCTTGTAAAATATGCAGCACTTGTTAATGATATGGGCGTATTTACAGGTAACCAAAATAAACTAAATGGGCAAGATAGCATGCGCCGTGACCAAATGGCATTAGTGCTAACGCGCGCAATCAAAACCGTTTATAAACAAGATATTGTCAAACAAGCGCAAGATGCTAAATTTGCATCTAAAATCACTGACCTTAAAGGTTTAACAGCTGATAAAGTAGCAGCTATCCAAGCATTAGAGTACAAAAAAATTACCAATGTTACACAATATAAACCACTTAACACAATGACGCGTGCACAATTTGCGACATTCCTATACAACACATTAAATGCACAAAATACAACGCCACCAAAGCCACAACCAAAGCCAGATGATATTAAAACAGTTGAGGTTGTTGACCAACGTACACTTAAAGTAACGTTAAACAACGGTAGTGTTAACAACATTCATTTATTAAGTGACCTACCAGCTAACAAGGAAGTAACAATTCCAATCGTGGTGCAAGGTAAAGACTATGAAGTTACCGTAACGTATGTGCCAAAAACACAAGCCTTCCAAGTAGCAAGCATTAAACAAACAAGTGTAACTGAGGTTGAGGTAACATTCTCTAAACCATTAAATAACAAAGTGCTTGATAATAAAACGATTCAAGTCCGTGATACAGAAGGCTACGCAAAAGAAGAATTAGAAAACATCATTTTAACGAACGACAATAAAACGTTAAAGATCATTACAAAAAACCCGCTTAAAGAGGGTGTAAAATACGAAGTTTATGCCAAACAAGTTAACTCGCAAAGTAATGAGGTAATTGGTGAAGTAGCATCTAAATTTGTTGGGATTAAAGATGATAATCGCCCACGTATTAAAAACTGGGAAAATATCGGCAGTAATCGCTTTAAAATTCACTTCACAAAGCCTGTTAACTCTGTACAAGGCGCTAACTACCGTTTAACAGATGGCAATATTGTTAAAGATGTTAAAAATGAAGGTTTAGATAAGAGCGGCAACTTTATGATATTTGATTTTAGTAACGCAAAAGTAGGTAACAAAACGATTAAACTAGGTTCAAATGTCATCATTCAATTAACAGGTGCTATTGATAAAGCAGGTAATGAAATGGCAGAAGCTGATACTAATGTGCAAATTAAAACACGTCAGCCTGATGGTGTAACACCAACATTAGCTAAAGCTGAGCAAATTATTCCTAAAACAATTAAACTAACATTCTCTGAGCCAATTTTACGTGCAAGTTCGGATATTGTTGAGGTTATCTCAGATGGTAAGGTTGTAAAATTTGACTACAAAGCTGACGAAAATGACCCAAAAGTATACTATTTAACATTAGATAAAGCGGTTGGTGGCGAAGTAACCGTTCGTACAATAGCTAATAAAAATATAGTAGATTATTCAGGGGAAATCGGTACATTTAGTCAAAAGTTAACAATGAAGTACAATGCCGAAGCACCGCAAATTGGTAATGTTAAAGTAGCCAAAGTAGATGGCAAAGAGTATTTAGTATTTAAAATTATGGGCGCAATTAAAGGCGTTGAGCAAGGCACAGCATCATTTACAGGTGAGGTGCGTGTAGACGGCAAATTACAAAAAGTGTCATCAAGCGCAGCATTACTACAACATACTAACAATGAAGGCGAGTATATGGTCAGCTTAGGTGCGCTATTTGCTAAAGCAGATCCTCAAAACGTAACGTATCAAGGCGAATTAGTAATTGATGGCATTACAAATGACTATGACATTGCTATTGAAAATAAACTTGTAACATTTGACCGCTCTAAAGACGAAGTAACTAGCAACTATCAAATTAAGTTATCATCTGATTTACAAGCAATCGAAACTCACAGCAACTCAGCTAGTACTGTATTAGATGATAGCTATATGCGTGTTAATTTTGATGCGCCTGTAGATATTGCAACAATTGTGCCAGCTAACTTTGAGCTAGCTAAAGGCGAGATTGAAAGCGTAATGGTCGACGAAAAAAATAATCGCCCACGCTCTGTGTTAATTAAACTTGCTAATGTGAAAGCTGGCACTGATAAATTAACAATTTCAGGCGTACGCGCCCAAGGCTCTACTGTAGTAATGGATAAAGTAACAGAAGAAGTTAAATTAAATGCTTACAGTAACAATAAGCCAAAACCTGAAGCGTCAACAGTAACAGCAAAGGCTACATTAGCAACAAGTAAAAAAGTAGATATTACCTTCTCTGAGGCGCTAACATCTATTGACGACGCAACATTTGAATTATTTGTAGGTAATGAAAAGCACATTACAACAGCTAGCTTAAATGAGGATAAAGATGTTGTAGCGTTAACAATTACATCAGCAACAACGGATTTAACGGAAGCAGCAAGCCCAATTACATTTTCAATTAATCAATTAAAAGATAAAGATAGAAAAGTAATTACGGTTACTAAACAAGAAGTTACTAAATAATAAGCAAAAGCTTCCCGCACAAAACGTGTGGGAAGCTTTCTTTACTTATTGTAATCTACTACGTGGTCATAGCCTTCAATGATGGAGGCAAAGCCGAGTGTTGTTAGGTTTTCGTATAACTTAATGGGCATAGGTACATCATTACTCATTAAGTACACCAACTTGCTTGAAATTAACGTGTAATAAAACGAAAGATCATAGGGAATATCAAGCTCCTCATAAAGGGTAAGGCTCGCAATTAAATCCTCTAAGGTTAGGACGTCATAGTCTTTACCAGATAGTTTGCCGCTGCCATCAATTTGGTACCATAAGTCGCCGTTCGTTTGGTTAATCCAATCAAGCCCTGTATCCTCAAAGGCTTGTTTAATGGCCAGTGCGGTATTTTTATAGTCTTTGTTGTTTGTTTTTTTGTATGTTTTAAATAAAAAGTTCATTTCACCTAGCGCATGGTTAAGGGACACATGCGTTTTTTTGGTTTGGTGTTTAGAGTAGTAATCTAAAATATAGTAGCCATTGTCTGTGCGTAAAATATTATCAATGCGCTCCTGATCTGCTAAAAAGTTAGCGTAAATTAAATCACTGCTTGCCACATCTTTGTTGTTAAGCAATTTACCAGCCTGGCTTAAAAATAGCGCGATGTTTTCGTTGTGGCGCGTGTCGGTATACGGTGCTTGGATGCCGTAATCTTTTTTAAGCCATGTGCTTGTATACTCCGTTTGCCAAATGGCAGCATCGCCTTTAAAGAGCAATAAGTCATTAAGGGAGTTAACAATCATATTGTAATAAAAGCGCTGTGGTACTTTGTCGTTGAGCTTAGCAATTTTATTTGCTTGGAGGGCAACAAGGTTGCGCCCGTAGCCTACTTTAGTGGCAGGCTCTACTGACCAAGGGAGTTTAGTGTAAGTACCGTCGGCCACTAACCATTTATTAGACATAATAAATTTGTCGTTGGTAAAGTTTTTGTAGTAGTTGCGTTCGTCTTCGTTGTCAAAGAGCTTGTCTTTACCTACAAGCATCCAGCTCTCGCTAATATCGTCTTTTGCTGTAGTATGAAGCGGCAGTGTAAAAGTAGCCACTTGGTTATCATGCGTTTTGCTATACGTTTTATCCTCACGTATTAGCTCACGTAGGCGACTTTCGGAGCCGTCGTCGTACGTCTCTATGAGTTGCTTAGAAATATAATTTTGTGACAGTAAAATGTCGTAGCGTTTATTAAAGGTAAAGATGCCTTTTATGTTAGAGGTGTAATCAATACCAAAAACGCGGTCATGCTCTTGCTCAATGGGCTCTTCAAATGAAAAGTAGTCCATTGACTTAGCCTTGTTAACAACTAATTTAATAGGAAGGGCGAGTGGCTCATCAACCTTGCTAGTAAATTGTTGAAAGACAAATTGGTCACCATTATCAATTTCACGCACAACAATTTGTAATGTACCGAGCTCCTTTTGTGCGTCGCTGACGTCATACGTATAAGTAATGTCCGTAGCGTTTTCTCTTTTGGTTGTTACGGGCTTGCTAGGTGCTAATGTAAAGTGTGCATCACTTTGCAAAGCCACGGTAGGTGATAGGGTAATGAGCGCGCCTTGTGCTGTTGGTCTTGTAAGGTAATAGGTGCTAGCAAGCACAATAATAACTAACGCTGCTATACCTATGATTAATTTCTTCATGGGATGTATACACTTCCTTCCATAATAATATAGTATAGCGATTATAGCGTTCGATTAAAAGTGACCTTAGGCTAACCCTCGCCCAACACTTCACACCATTACAATAAAGTTGTATACTACATCAATAGGACACACGAGAAGCGAAAGGAAGAAATGATTATGACGAAAACGATTTGTGTCGTGGGCTTAGGCTATATTGGCTTACCGACGGCAGTAATGTTTGCCAACTACGGTGTGCGCGTGCACGGTGTTGACGTAAACCCAGCTGCAGTAGAGAGCATTCAAAATAAAAAGTTACACATTGAGGAAAACGGCTTACAAGAGCGTTTAAATAAAGCCGTAGATGAGGGCTTACTAACAGCATCAACTACACCTGTTGAGGCAGATGTATTTATTGTTGCTGTGCCATCACCAATTAATGCAGATAATACAGCTAACCTTGAGTACGTACGCCTAGCAACGGCATCAATCGTACCATTTGTTAAAAAAGGTAACCTTGTAATTTTAGAGTCTACCGTTCCACCAAAAACAGTGGAGGACGTTATGCTACCTGAGTTGCGTAAAACAGGCTTAAATATCGAAACCGACATCCACGTAGCGCACTCACCAGAGCGTGTTATTCCTGGACGTATTTTTGAGGAGCTTATTAATAATGACCGTATTGTAGGTGGCATTACACCACAAGCGGCACAAATGACAAAAGCGTTATACGAAACATTTGTTGAGGGTACGATTCATTTAACGGACGCTACAACAGCTGAGCTTGTAAAGGTTATGGAAAACACGTACCGCGATGTTAATATTGCCTTTGCTAATGAGCTTGCACAAATCGCAGAGAAGCTTGACGTTAATATTTGGGAGGCAATTAAACTAGCTAACTACCACCCACGCGTTAATGTTCACTTCCCAGGGCCTGGCGTTGGCGGTCACTGTATCGCAGTTGACCCATGGTTTTTAGTAGAGCTTGGCGGCGAGCAAGCTAAAATCATTCACTTGTCACGTACAACTAATGATGGCATGCCAGCCTTTACAGCACAAAAAACACAAAGCCTACTTAACCAAGCTAAGGTAGCGGGCGGCACAGTAGCTGTTTTAGGTTTAGCCTTTAAAGGTAATGTGGATGATATGCGCGAGAGCCCATCAACTCATGTTATTACAGAGCTACAAAACTTAGGGTTAGACGTTATCTCGTATGACCCACATATCACAAGCAATAAACACGCAACGCAGACGCAAAGCTTAGACGAGGCCGTAGCAAATGCGGATATTATTGTTGTGCTAACGGATCATAATGAGTTTAAAACACTTGACCCAGCGTCAATTAACCCACGTCATAAAATCATTTTTGATACTAAAAACTGCTTAGACCGCACAGCATGGGAGCAAGCAGGTTACAACCATCACCTATTAGGAGATGCTAAAAACGTATGAAGAAGGAACGCGTATTAGGTATTTTAGTTAACACGCAAAACTACGATGAGCTTATGCAGGATATTTTTGCGCGCATTGAGCGCCGCGAAAAATCGCTAGTTGTAGCCATCAACCCTGAGAAGATTATGAAAGCCAAGCATGACCCAAGCTTGCGTCGCTTACTTAATGATGCCGAAATCCAAATCCCAGATGGCATTGGCGTGATTTTAGCGTCAAAACTGCAAAAGGGGGACATTACCTCGCGTGTAACAGGTGTGGATATGATGCTGCGTTTATGTGAGGAAGCGGCTAAGCATGGCAAGTCGGTATTTTTATACGGCGCTAAGCCAGGTGTTGCCGAAGCGGCAGCGGTTAAGTTAGTTGAGTTATACCCAGCCATTACAGTAGCAGGTACACAAGACGGCTATGAGCAAGACGAGGCCGTTGTGGTGCGACGTATTAATGAAGCAAAGCCAGATATTTTGTTTGTTGCTATGGGTAGCCCAAAGCAAGAGAACTGGATTAACGCACACCGCGGTGAGTTACACCCAGTCATCTATCAAGGTGTCGGCGGTTCGTTTGATGTATTAGCTGGTAATGTTAAGCGTGCACCTGCTGTATTTCAAAAGGCTGGCATGGAGTGGTTTTACCGCTTAATGAAGGAGCCAACCCGTATTAAGCGCCAATTAGCGCTACCGCAGTTTTTATTGGAAGTTGCCAAACAAAAAGATAAAAAATGATTGTCCTTTTCCAAATTTAATGTTAAACTTTCGGTGTATAGGAAATTTTCCTCTATATAAATATATAGAATTCCCTGCAAGGAATCGGTTGGTAGCCCAAGCGAAAAAAGCTCAAGCATGCAAATGCTTGAGCTTTTTTCGTTTTGTCAAAAATCTGACAAATGCTATCACTAAACAAAATAACGAAATGTACGATATAATAGGTAAGGAGGCGATACTAGCACTTTAATATGACAAAGAAATTACAAAAATATTATATTGTTGTATTTCGCTTGAAATATCCTGCCGTATCGTTGACAATGGCTATAGATGGATTCAATTATTATTTTGTTTTGGGCGAAGGGGCAACCCCCTTTAATAGCAAAATTTGATTGACATCTTTTTGGCATACTACTATACTTTTAGTGTAGTTGTTTAATATGCGCGCTTTTTGCCTGCATAACAAAACATAATTTTTTGAACTTAAGAGGAGGAAATTTTTCTATGGCTAACCAACCAAAGAAATACCAAAAATTCGTAGCAACAGCTGCTACAGCTACTTTAGTAGCATCAGCAATCGTACCAGTTGCATCAGCAGCAGAAAAAAAATTCACTGATATCGAGAAATACGCTCAAGAAACACAAGATGCTATCTACAGCTTAGTAGATCGCGGTGTTATCACAGGTAAATCTGATTCAGTATTCGCACCAGCTGAGTTAATCACTCGTGGTCAAGTTGTTAAAATGATGGGCCGTTACTTAGTAAACGACGGCGTTGCAGAAGTACCAGCTGACTGGGCTTCAAAACAACGTTTCACAGACCTACCAGTTAACTATAAAGACCAAGACCTAGTTAAAAACGCAGCAGTTGTTTTTGACAACGGCGTATTCCAAGGTAGCAACAACAAATTAAACGTATCTAACAACATCTCTCGTGAGAACATGGCGTTAGTATTAGACCGTGCGATTGGCGCATTAAACGGCAAAACTTTAGTAGAACTTGCTAAAGAAGAAGGCTTAAAAGGTAACGTTAAAGATATTAACCTTGCTAAAGCTGAAGCTCGTGACGCTATCCAAGCATTAAACGCATTCGGTATCTCTGAAGTAGATAACTTCAAACCGAAAAACAACGTAACTCGTGCACAATTCGCTTTATTCTTAGAGCGCACAATCGAAGCAGTTCTTTCAGATACTACTGAACAATTAGTAGAAAAAGCAGTTGTAGCTGGTAACGCTCTTCCAAAACCAGAAGACGTAACTAAAGACAACGCTGCTGACGCTCAAGAAAAAGTTGACTTCGCTCAACGTTCTTTAGAAAAAGCTCAAAAAGCTCTTACTGAAGATAAAGAGTTAAATTCAGAAGAAAAATTAGCATTACAACAAAAATTAGATAAAGTTAAAGACCAAATCGCTGCTGTTAAAAAAGCTATCGAAGATACTAAAGTAGAAGCTGGTATTAAATCAGCTACAGCTATCAATGATACTTTAATCGAAGTTAAATTTGGTAAAGAACTTGATCGTGACTTCATCCGTGAAGCAGAGCTTAGCGGTAAATACTTCGTTGTTTACGCTGAAGGCGAAACAGTACGCGGTAACGTAATCAAGTCTGAAAAAATCAACTTTAACAAAGATGGTAAATCAGCTGAATTCAACCTTGAGAAATCAATTGAATCAGGTAAAAAATATTATGTAGCATTATTAGATGGTGCTAGCCATGAAGTTGCTGACGTAGTTTACACTTACGGTCCAACTGAACTTAAAGAAGCTACAAAAACTCCTGAGTTCGAAGTATCAGCAGTAGCTGACAAAATTTACGTTAAATACTCAACTAAAATGAAAGACGCAGCTAAAGACGTTAAAAACTACACAGTTTATGACGAAGGCGGTCAAAAATTAGGTGAGCTTGTAGACTTCCTAGAAAAAGAATCAGAAGGTAAATGGGTTAACCTTAACGACAAAAAAGAAGTGGAATTCACACTTTCTAAAGGCTCAGACAAACACCTTTTAGCTGGAAAAACTTATAAATTAGTAGTTACAGCTGATGTTAAAACAGATGACAACAAAACACTTGCTGAAGACAAACGTACAATCAAAGTGAAAACTCCTTCAATCGATGCAGCTAGCCCAGCGGCTAAAGTAGCTCGTATTGTTAACGAGACAACACTTGATTTAATCTTCGACCAAGATATCGTTGCTCCAGACGGTAAAGTTAACTTAAACAAAGCACAATTAAACTTAAAAACAACTACTGGTAAAACAGTTGACATGGATAAGTTTAAAGAAGCAGTTGTAGAAGGCGACAATAAAATCCGTGTTACTTTTGACGAAAAAGTATTCGACAAAGGTTTAACTTACAAAGTTGATATGCCTGCTAACGTTGTTCAAAACGGTATTTTCACAAATGCTATGAACAAAGCAACTACTGAATTAACAGCTAAAGCTCAAGATAACGTAGCAATCGCTGGTATGAAAGCTCAAATCATCGCTGATCCTAAGAATGACGCTAAAGCTGACTTAGTATTAACGTTTGACCAAGTACCAAACTTAAAAGACTTCGATCAAAAAGAAATCGTATTATATGATGGTCGCGATAAGTACATCCTTAACTCTGATGCTAAAGTAAAAGTTTACGGTGGCGATACTTCAGGTAAATCAATTATCGTTGAAGACGTAGCAAACTTCGAAATGGACGGAGATGCATTAGCAGTACAAGCTGACGCAACTTACGACATCGAAATTGCTAAAAACACACTTGAAACAGATACTTTCGATGACGCTGTACCAGCAGTAAACAAAGAGAAACTTAAAGCTTCTACTAAAGGTATCTCTGTATCAGCACCAGTTGTTGACAAAGTACGTTTACAATCAGCAGAAAAAATCGAAATCCAATTTGAAGAAGATATTAAAGGTAACGTATCTGCTTCAGATATCACACTTAAAGCATTCGTTGCTAACCGTTCTGACATCTTCGACGGCGAATCTACGCTTAAAGAAGTTAGCGGTGCAGGTTACTACGATGTAAAACTTAGCGGTGACAAATTAACAATCACAGCTAAAGAAGGCGTTAAATTCCCAACTTCACTAGAAAACTTAGATGTAACAATCGACGAAGATGCGTTCACTAATACTTCTGGTAAAGTAGGTAACAAAGAAATCAAAATCAACGACGGTTCATCTACAACTGTAAAAGCTAAAGATGTAGTTGATAACGCAGCACCAATGATCGTTAGCGTATACGCTAAAAATGCTAACACTGTAGAAGTAACTTACTCTGAAGATGTTGCATTACAAGGTAAAGAAAAAGACGTTGCAAGCTTATTCTTCGCTGACAAAGGCGAAAATGCTAGCATCGGTGCAGAATACTCTTCAAATGGTAACGACAAAGCTACTATCACATTCAAAGAGAAATTCGCTAAAGCATCAACTGACTTATCTGTAGTAACACTTAAGTACTCTAAAGGTAACTCTTACTACATCCAAGATAAATCAAGCAACAAAATGGACACTACTACAATCAAAGGCTTCTACAAAGATAGCTCTTCAGATTTAGGTTCATCTTCAAACGTTGAAAACGGTAGTGACGACGAAGTCGCTTCATCATCAGAATTCAGCGCTTTAAAAACAGCTATCACTAAAGCTAACGATGTTAACACTAAAGGTTATACTGCTGACTCAGTAAAAGCTTTCGAAGATGCTAAAGCTGAAGCTCAAAAAGTATATGACAACAACAAATCTACTTCTAAAGAAGTTAAAGATGCTCAAGCTAAATTAGAGCAAGCTCAAAAAGACCTTAAAAAAGAAGAAGAGGTTAAAACTGTGACTTTAAAAGATCTTAATGTACAAAGTTCAGATATTCCATTTACATCACTTGTAGGTGTAATTGTTAAACAATCAGATTTAACTGAAGACTTAAAAGGTAAAACTTTATCAGTAAATGTAGATGGTAAAGAATATACTTTTGAAGTTAAAGGTGATAACTTAGCAATTCAAGTTCCAAAAGCAGACTTCAATAAAGAAAAGTTTGAAGCAGCTACTGTAACAGCTAAGTAATAATATCTTAATAAAAGGGGAGTGAAATCCCCTTTTTTTATTAAAAAACAATAATAAAGGTGGAAAATCTAATGACTAAACCATTTAAAACGCTATCAACGGCAGCTTTAGCAGCAGTATTCGCATCATCTGCATTAGTTCCAGTAGCTTCAGCAGAAGCACCAGCAGCTGCAGCATCAGTAGAAAAAGTTGTAGTTGAACAAGACGGAAAATTAATTGAGATTACTCAAAAAGAATATATTGATTTATTCCTAGCTGGTAAAGAACCAAAAGTTAAATTTATCACATTAAATGATGAGAAAACTTATACGGTTGAACAATATACAGATGCATTTTTATCTAACTCTTTAGATAATGACAAAGCTTTAGAGCAACTTTCTGAAAAAGCAACGGCTGTTACTCCTGAAAATGTTTTACCAGGTAAAGTAAATGAAGATGGCCAAATTGTTGCAGACGAAACTCCTGAAGAAAAGGTAAACGAAACGTTTTTCTATAACTTAGCGGCATAAGCCAAAGTAATGCTAAGGAAATGAAAGGAAGCATCATATGCTTCTAACTATCATTTAGAAATACTCAGTGCAAGTCTGAGTCACGGTCAACAGTCTAAAAAACCGTGTGCCTAATCCTCCTGTATCCAGGAAGCGTCTAACAATGCTGAGGGGTAAAGTCAGGTGAAGTCGTACTCGAACGTCCGTAAAGAAATCGAGGCGGGGCTCCAAAAAATAACTATGGCTAGGATAACGAATCCATGTAGAAGCATTATAAGCGAGTATATGTTGCGTATTGCTAGGAGTTCAACATATATCACACTACTTTAAATAGTAGCGTAGCATCACCGAACAATTAAGACTGTTAAACGGTAATGTCCTTATAGTGGAGAGTGGGAGCCTAAGGTTATTAACAAAAGGATATAAATGATGGAACGTTTGAAGTTCTTTATGCGGAGGCTTGTTAGAGCCAGCGAGGTGTAAAGGATGGCAGCAGGTTCGTAGTAGTGAAGATCGATTGCCGCATGTACCCTTACAGTAATGTAAGGAGAGGGTAAAACAATCGGGAGCGAAGGGACCTAGTCAGTGTATATGCTATTACAATTATTTCCCCAAAATAACTTGTAAAGAGCTACCATAAGTATATTTTTTTGTGCGTTATGTAGGTGTATTGTCGCGAGCATAAAGAAACTTAATTAAGGTAGCATTTAGTAAACTGATGACACGCCGTATGCGGTGAAAGTCGCACGTACGGTGTAGGCTCTAAACGAAAGTTAGATACTAGCCAAAATTTTTTGGTTATAGCCTTCCATTAATTAGCGGATTGCGATAAATGATAGTATCTAATATAAGTAGAGAATAGCGAAGAAACAATTGCAGTTGAATCTGTAAGTGCGATTAACAACACTGGTGTAACAGTAACATTTGAAAAGTTACCACAAGCTATTAACGGTGCTACTATTGAAGTAACAGATCCTACAGGTAAAACTGTAGAAGTAGTTGCTCAAAACATTGCTGAAGGCGCTACTTCAGCGACATTCCCATTCGCAGTAGCTGGAGATTTAACACCAGGTACGTGGACAGTTGAAGGAAAAACTTTCGTTGTTAAATCAAGCGATGCAAAGTTAGGTTCTTTAACTACTGATACAGGTATTTGGTCTGCTGATTTTAAATCTGCAATTAAATCATATACAGTAAATGTTACAAGTGATACTAACGAGTTAAAATTAACTCCTCAAGCAGCGGAAGGTGCTGTTATTCAATTAACAGTAAAAGATACAAATGCTTCAGGTACAGCAGTAGCTGGAAATCCAGTTATTTTAACTAATGGTGTAGAAAACACAGTTAAATTATCTTCTACATCAGGTGTTACAACAACTTATGTTGAAGTAAAAGTAATCGCTCCAGACAACTCGTCTGTTGAAACTTATGATTTATCAGTTGTCAAAGCTGCAGCTAACGCTACAGATGATGCATTTTTAACTGCATTAACAGCTGCTACTAAAAAAGCAGATGGTACTTCTGGAGTAGCAAACTTTATTCCAACTTCATTTGATAAAACTAAAACTGCTTATACTGCTGTAGTGCCAAACGATTCTACAAAATTAGAATTAACTGCAACACAAGCAAATGCTACGTTATACGTTAATGGTGAAAAGTACACTTCTGCTTCAACAAAATCAATTGATTTAGTTGTAGGCAAAAATACAGTTGAAATTAAAGTAGTTGCTCCAGATAATAAAACTGAAAAAGTTTACACAATCGAAGTAACTCGTGCTTCTGAAAATGCAAGTGCTGTAAATACTTTAAACAGCTTAACATTAAGTGAAGGTACACTTGGTGGCGGATTTAAAGCTGATACTAACGATAATGCTTCAAGCTTAACTGCTTCAGTTAAAAATGCTACTCAAGAAATCGTTATTACACCAGTTGCTACTAATTCTAAAGCCCTTGTAGATGTGACTGTAGCATCTGGCTCTGGCTTAAAAGTAGAAAAAATTGGTTCAGCATATAAAATTACAGGATTAAAAGAAAAAGGTGCATCAACTCCTGTAACAAATGATATTACAATTTCTGTTAAACCGGAAAATGGTGGTGCAGCTCAAGATTACGTATTAAAAGTAACACGCGCTAATGCTACTGCTAGCGATTTAGCTTCATTAACTGGTTTCACTGGATTAACTCAAATTACTGATTTTGCATCAACTAAAACAGATTACGCATTCAATGTAACTAATGGAACAGGAACAATTGCAATTACTCCAGCTGGTGCACCTTCTGGCTCAACAGTTACTGTTAATGGTAAAGTAACTTCAGGTACAGAGAATGTGGACCTAAAAGTTGGTGAAAACGTAATTACTGTTAAAGTAACTGCGGAAAACCAAATTAACTCTCGTACGTACACAATTAAAGTTAACCGTGCAAGCGCATCAGCAAGCTCAGTTGATACATTATCGGGCTTAACTGTAAATGGTGCTACATTAAATGAAACATTTGCAGAAGCAACAACTGCCTATACTACAACTGTATTAAATAGTGTACAAGATTTAACAATCACACCAACTGCAAAAGATTCTAAAGCTGTTGTAACTGTTAAAGCGATTAAAGGTACAACAGGTACTAATAAATTAGAAGTAGTTCAAAGTGGTTCTTCATATACTATCAAAGGTTTAGCTGAAGGTGATAATACTGTAACTATTTCTGTACAACCTGAAAATGCAGGAACTGCTAAAGATTACACATTAACAGTGACTCGTGTAGCTGCAACTGCATCTGATAGTGCATTATTATCTGGAATTGCTTTAAATGCTGGTGGAGCAATTACACTAACAAACTGGAATAACACAGTAGAAAGCTATACAGTTCCAACTAAAGTTGCTAATGCAACAAACACAATTACAGTAACTCCAACAGTAGCATCTGGTGCTAAAGCAGAAGTAACTGTAAATGGTACAAAAGTAAATGCTTCTGGTACAGGTGTATTAAATGTAGGCGAGAACACAATTCAAGTTAAAGTAACAGCTCCAAATGGTGTTGCAACTAAAACTTACACGTTCAAAGTAACTCGTCAAGGTGAGACTTTAGGTAAAGAAGCAGGCGTAACATTAGCTTCTGATAAAGGTACATTAACTCATAATGCACTTGCTACAGTAACATCTGGTGCTGTAACAGCTGATGGTTCATTAGTTTTAACTAATGATGTATCATCATTAAACTTCACAGCAACTCCTGCGGATGCACAAGCTGCTGTAGTTGTAACTTATGATGCAGATGGTACAGGTTCAGTTTCAACACCTGTAACTTTAACTAAAAATGCTCAAGGAACTTACACAATTGCAAACGTTGCTGAAGGTAAAGGTGAATTAAAAGTAACTGTAACTTCAGAAGATACTAATGTATCTAATACAGTAACAATTGAAGTAGATAAAGCGAAAACTGGCGCAACAGGTTTAGCTTCTGTAGCAGCAATTTCACTTGACAATGGAGCAACTGAAATTAAAAACTTTGATCCAGAAACTACATCTTACACTGTGCCAGTTGCACATTTACCAGGAACAGTTACTCCTTTAGTTTCTAAAGGTCATGCAGATCAAACTGTAACGTATAAACTAAATGGTAAAGTTATTACTTCTGCAACTGATTTATTAGTTGGTGATAACACATTAGTAGTTACAGTTGTATCTCCGGACAAAAAAGTAACAAAAGAGTACACAGTAATTATTAAACGTGTATCTGGTAACTTAAGTGAATTAGCTGCTTTAACTGTAAATAATGCAGCAGCAGCAGTAGGAACTCCTGTAGCTGCAACAATTGCAGCAGATGTTTCAGATTATAAATTCACAGCAGTAGCTTCACCAAAAGCAACTGTGAAAGTAACAGCTAAAAACGCTGTTGGTCAAACAATTATTGTTTCTCCAGGTGCTAACAATGCGTACACAGCTTCAGCATTAACAACAGGGGTTAATACGATCACTGTTCAAGTTACTGCAGAAGATGGTGTTACAGTTAAGACGTACACAATCGCAGTAACAAAAACTCCTTAAGAAAAATAAACGAAACGTTACACTATAAGTCGTAATGAAGGAAGCCTTCCTAGTGAGAGCTAGGAGGGTAACCTTATACCTATAAGTGTAAGATAATTACACAAAATGAAATAGTAGGTATTTGATGAAAAGTGTGTTATTTGATTCAGAAATATCAGATAATAACTATTGAGATGGATTGGTTGGTGCAATTCCAACCTGTGTGAAACAGTCACATCACATGAGCTTGATCCTCCTGCATCCAGTGAGACCCGACTAGGTCGAAGGGGTGAAGTCAGGTAAAGTCGTACTTGGGTAGACCCAAGGCGGAGCTCCTTAAAAGGTTTCTATGATTAGGACAACGAACCCATTATATAAAGCACTAGAAGCAAGCTTGTACGATAAGAAGCTACGCTAGGGGTTTTGTACAAGTCCCGTAAGAAGGATACTTACGAGGCGATTGAGATAATTGACTGTTAAAACGGTCGTTCTTCTAGAATGCAAAGTGGGAATCTAAGGGAATCAAAACAAGGGAACATCTTAATGGAACGTTTGAAATTCTTTATAAAGAGGGATGGTCGCCCCATTGAAGTATAAAGAATGGCAGCGGGTTTGTAGTAGTGAAGATGGCTAGCCGTTTGGACTTACTTGGTAACAAGTGAGAAGGGGAAAACTAGCCGGAGCGAAGAAACCCAGTCAGTGAAGAGCTGACGGATCGCCGTATGCGATGAAAGTCGCCCGTACGGTGAAGGCTCATTATACGCCACAGTGAAAGAAATGTGGGAAGATGAGAATAGCGGATTAACAATTGCAGCACCAACATTTAATGCAACAAAGGTATATGATGGTGCAAATACTGTAGCAACTGTAGCAGCAGGTGAACTTACGGGTGTTGCTGAAGGAGATATAGTAACAGTAAATGCAACAGCAACATATGATAATGCTGATGTTGGAAATGGTAAAACGATTACAGTATCTTATACTTTAAGTGGAGCAGATGCAGGTAAATATTCTGCACCAGCACCAACTTTATTAACTACTGGTGAAATTACTGCAAAGGCATTAACGATTGCAGTACCAGCAGTAGCTAGTAAAGAGTATGATGGAACAACTACAGCGACAGTAACAGCAGGAGCACTTACAGGTGTTGTAGGTTCTGACACAGTAACTGTATCAGCTACTGGTACATTTGCAGATGCAAACGTTGGAGCAGGTAAAACGGTAGCGGTTGCATATACACTTGCAGGAGCACAAGCTGGAAACTATACACTAGCAAACGATACAGCAACGGCTGATATTACTGCAATTGCAATTGTTGGGGCAGAACTTGGCTTAACAGCACCAGTAATTGGTGAAGCACCAGTAACTTCATCTATTACAGGAACAGGTTACACAGGTACTGTTAACTGGACAGGTACTCTAGATGGAGATGGTAAATTCCAATCAGGTCAAGTTTACACAGCAACAGTAACACTTACACCTGCTACAGGATATACTTTAACAGGCTTATTAGAAAACTCATTTACAAATACAAGTGGTGGAACTGTAACAAATGCAGTAGATTCAGCAACAGTAACAGTTACATTCACTACTCTTTAATAAAAAGAAACGAAACGTTACTCTATAAGCTAGCTTGCTAGTGAAATGAGTGGAACTTAGCCTTGTGAAACTTATATCTTAATTGATAGAAAGTCTCACAAGGCTTTTTCTAACTGTTAGATTGCATTCATTAGGGAAATCTAATGCATGAGCAACAGTTTCAACAGCTCATGAGCCTAATCCTCCTGCGTCCAGTGCGTGAATCTATCATCACAAAGGGGCGAAGTCAGGTGAAGTCGTAATTGGTGCAAGCCCAATGCGGGGCTCCATAAAAAATGGCTATGGCTAGGAAGACGAATCCATGTAAGCTGCGAATGGTACGTATGAATGTGTAAAAGCGAAGCTAGGAGTTCATTCATATGCCGATTATTTTCGATAATAATGAGGGAATCTGTACAATTTAGGAACTGTTAAACAGATGCTTCATTCGTAGGATAGTGGGAGCCTAAGGTCATTAAAACAAGGGAGCAATCTAACGGAACGTTTGAAGTCTCATGCAAAGAGGTTGGATAGAACCAGTGAAGTGTATGAGATGGCAGCGGGTTTGTAGTAGTGTCGATCGCTAGCCGATTGGACTTGCATGGTAACATGTGAGAAGGAGAAAACTAGCAGGAGCGAAGGAACCCAGTCAGTGGTAAATTTCTTATATGACTTATTTCCCCAAAAAGTAACGTCATATACAAATCAAAATTAATAGGACCAATCATGTAATTATGGTTGGTCACTATTTTTAGCTCTCGCCTAGGTATTTTTACGCAATGCGTAATATCTACTTAAGGTTGATTGATTAGAAAAACAAACTGCTGACGGATCGCCGTGTGCGGTGAAAGCCGCCTGCATGGTGAAGGCTCGTTATAAATCGTTTAGGCGTATAAGGCGAGAATAGCATTATTGGATTAACAATTACAGAACCAAGCTTAACAACAACGAAAGTGTATAATGGAACTACAACAGCAGCAGTAACAGCTGGAACTTTGGTAGGAATAGTACCTGGGGATAGCGTGACGGTATCTGCGGTAGCGACATATGATAATGCTAACGTGGGAACAGGGAAAACAATCACTGTTGTATATACACTAGATGGAGCAGATGCAGCTAAATATGCAGCTCCTACGAATACAGTAGTGACTACTGGGGTGATTACGAAGGCAACAACTCCAGCAGCTCCAGCAACAATATTCTCATTTGATGGGGCAAATGCAAATGCAGGTAAGTTAATGGGGGCAACTACAGCAATGGAGTACAGCCTAGATGGCGGTTCAAACTGGATACCTGTAGAAACTAATGACCCAGCTCTTCCAGTAGCTTCAATCAATGATACAGATGATATCAAAGTTCGTGTGAAAGCTTCATCGAACACCGAAGAAGGTGCAATACAAACAATAGATATTACAAAAGCAACTAAGCCAAGTCTAACTGGTAACATAGCATCAGCATTCGGTGGAATTCCAGGTACCGCATATCTAATTTCATACAATGGTACAAAATGGGATGATGCA
Source organism: Lysinibacillus sp. BF-4 (assembly GCF_000743635.1). NCBI lineage: Bacteria > Bacillati > Bacillota > Bacilli > Caryophanales > Bacillaceae > Lysinibacillus > Lysinibacillus sp. BF-4. The sequence goes on from NZ_JPUW01000031.1 coordinate 30,525, forward strand.
TGGGCTGATGCAGATGGTAAAATATCAATATCAAAAGGCACTTGGTCTGTAAAAGTGAAATCAACTGGTACAGTATTAGAATCTGATGTTCAAACAAACGTAGTTTCTAGTTAAAATGTCGTGTGCCTGGCACTCACACAATTCAGTACGATGAGAAGAAATGAATCTTCTTGAACTCGTAAGATAAGGAGCATTGGGGATAATCCCTAATGCTTTCCTTCTGGCTATAATTATCTGGAAATTCATAGAATGAAGGAGGGGTTATGAATGCTAAGCTATTCGATGCAAACATTAACATTGAAGGAATTTCAAAAGCTGATCGCTTCCGCTGATGATTCTTGTGATAATCAAATACGAATCACGAAGGATGGTAGAATCTATATTTCAGAAGGAGTAGTCGGTGCGGAAAATATAGAGGATTTGCATTCTCGTTATGAAACATATGATGCAGGGAATGACTATGTTGGTCCGAATGCCGCTCAAGATGAGGCTTATGTGAAAAGATTATATGAAGAGGTAAAACGAGATTGGGCGTCAGGTCGTAAAGGCTATATTGATTACTAATAGAAAGTACTTGTAATATCAATAATAGTAGGTGCTTAGCAGGCTACAATTCATAAAAATGCATAGCGTGATGTGATACTGAGTTAAAATAGGAAGCCTTTCGTAAGAGAAATCTTGCGAAGGGCTTCTTTGAATAGCGAGTGCTTTATTGTTTAGAGCTCTTGCTAGTAGTGCGATAGCAGCAAATGGTATACTAAAGCTATCGTAATATTTTTTAGATGAGGGGAAGAACACAAATGAAACAGCATAAGAAATATAAATTAGGTATGGTAGGCTTGCTCAGTGCAGCGCTACTCCTTGGCGCTTGTCAAAGTAAAGAAGTGGTAGAGGTGAAACCACCTGTTCAAGAAAATATGAAGCTCGAAAGTGAACAAACAGGCGATAAAATTGATACTACGCAACCGAACCAAACGTATGTGGTAAAAGAAGGCGACTATAAGACCTTTTTAGAAAGTTATGAAAAACAGTATAAAGAAGACGGTTGGGATGTAGTATTAGATGCCAAACCTGACTTTATGACGTTTGAAAAAGAAGGTAAACAAGTGAAAGTAATGCCTGTCGAAACAGAAGAAGGCATCAAAGTCTTCCTGTATGAAGAGGTTGCCGAATAGGAATCGTAACAATAAAAAATTTAAGCATATATTATAATCATGAAGCCAATTAACTATCGGTAACGTATAGCGCTCATTCTCTTATAGGGAATGGGCGCTTTTATGTTGCCTAAAAAATATGAAGGAGGGCTTTTTATGTATACTACCATTCAACCTACGCAACAACTTCAATTACCTATCGGTGTCAAAGAGGAGTTTATATCACAACCTCGTAAACGTGTGGCGATTGTTTCAGTAAAGTTAGTCAAAGAAGCGAGTCTTTATTATGCCAACCGTACGATTCGTAATCCACGTGACGGGGCAGATCTTTGTCGAGAATTTCTAGGTGATGTGGATCGTGAACACTTTGTCGTACTTTGTTTAAATGTTAAGAATCAACCGACGCATATTAACATCGCACATATCGGAAGTTTAAATGCGAGTGTCGTCCATCCTCGTGAAGTATTTAAGCCTGCCATCTTAGCTAATGCCGCAAGTATTATGGTATTTCATAATCATCCTTCCGGTAACCCAGAACCGAGCCCAGAGGATATCGAAGTAACCCACCGCTTACATCACGTTGGAGAGTATGTCGGTATTCAAGTTATCGACCATATTATTATTGGTGAAGGTGATCGTTATACGTCATTACGAGAGCGAGGGCTATTACATGCTTGATTACTTCTTAACAGGACTTGAAGACCTTGGTTATGATGCGGTGGATGAACGAATGATTGGGTATGAATGCTTACAGCTTTACGCCGAGGAGATTGATGATACTATCTTTCCACTGACATTACTGACTTCACTTAGTAGTCCACTTACTACATGGAGTTTTACCTATGTTCCTGAAGGAACAGCCTTTACGATGGAATTATTTTTGATTGACCGTAGTGAATATGCCTTAGCACCTTTAATGCGGTGGTATGTGAACGGCAAGGCAATCCTATGCCCAACTCGTGACAGTTCTTTACGGTAACTCACGCCAGTAGTTGGTCTATCATTTTGCCTGCTGCAAAAACTGATATGACACATGGAAAGGTGGTGATAACCCCCTTCGTAAACTCACGACGGTATTT
>NZ_JPUW01000032.1:0-29570 GCF_000743635.1 Lysinibacillus sp. BF-4
ATTTAATGAGAAATACTTTATGTATATACTAAGGTAAGAGATATTGAGGAGGTTAAATTATGTTAGCTAAACTGGCAGGCGTACTGCTAACAGGGACATTGCTTTTAAGTGCCTGTGGTCTTGGCACTACGCAAATGGAGCTACCTACTGCCACTGAACAGCACGCACTGCATACGGAGCGTCAACACTTTGAGGAGCGCTTAACTACACACACTACCGCAACGCTACTCGCCCTCACCTGCGAGGACAATGTGGATATCGCCACATATAAGGTGGCCAATGAAGCTTCAATGACCGTCAACTTACTTAAAGGTACACCTACGATTCAAGACATAACGTTACATATTGATGGGCCTGCTATTGGCAATGCCTTTCACTACGTAGCACTAGCGGTTGATCCTACGCTTACAATTGAGCAAGCCGCTACCCATTATTCAACAAGCAGCACAAGGGACAACCCAACATAATGGCATTACATATCAATTACACCACAGTGATGACGGTATAACACTTGTGGTAAACTAAACCTAACTGAAACTTCCTCTCCTTACCTTACGTATATTAGGTAGGAGGGGATTTTTTTATGAAATCATTAACAAAAAAACGCGCAAAAGCATTTGCGATTGATATGGCAATTGCGACAGCCGTCACAGGTGTGGTAGAAGTACTATTACGTAAAAAAGTGAAAAATGAATTTGTCCACGTCGTTGTCACACCTACCTTAGTAACCTACGGACTTGAATACGCACAACTCAAAAACAGCGGACAAACGATTGGTTACAAGCAACAAGGGCTAAAGCTTGTCAGTGAAGACGGCGCACCACTTGAAGGTTGTGCGCTTGTGAAGCGTATGTTATACCGTGATTATGTTAGCAGCTTACGCTATATTGCTGACCGCAAAAACTTTGCAAAGCACGACGGCGCTGTATTGCCACATGACGCAAAAACACATTGTTATGTGCAACAAAAAAACGACTAGGCTTGCTTAGTCGTTTTTCCAATGGGCATCAATAAAAGCATCTCGCCCTGATTGCGCGCGGTCCGCTTCGTAGCTTGCGACATCCTTTTTATAAAAGTCTTGGTGGTAGGCTTCAGCTGGGTAAAATACTTCTGCCGCTCGTATATTCGTCACAATGGGTTTAGTAAAGCGCCCGCTTGCCGCAACTTGCTCCTTAGAGGCAATCGCAAGCTCTGCCTGCTCGTCCGTATGCACAAAAATCGCAGTGGTATATTGTTCACCACGATCTTGAAACTGTCCACCTGCATCCGTTGGGTCCACCTGCGCCCAGTAAATCTCTAATAATGTAGTGTACGGAAAAACTGCTGGGTCAAATTCGATTTGCACGACTTCTAAATGCCCTGTATCTCCGCGCTTTACTTGCTCATACGTTGGGTTTTTAAGCTCCCCACCCATATAACCTGATGTCACCCGAAAAATCCCTTCATAACTATCAAACGGCTTAACCATGCACCAAAAACAGCCGCCCGCAAATGTCGCTAATTCTCTCATTTTTTTCACACTCCCTTTGTATACCTTACCCTTTTATTTTACACTTAGTTAAGGAGGTGGCGCTATGCCTTATTTACTTGTTGGTGTTGGTGGCATGCTTGGTGCTACATTGCGCTACGCTGTAAGCCTGATTATCGTGTCGCCTTTTGCGACATTACTCGTTAATTTAATTGGTGCATTTGTACTCGCGGTAATTTTAACACGAACGAAGCGTTCTTTATTTTTTGGCACAGGTGTACTTGGGAGCTTTACGACTTTTTCGACCTTTAGCTACGAACTTACCCAACTGCCGTTAATTTGGGCTTCGGGTTATGTGGTAGTAACACTTATAGGTGGCGTACTTTGTAGCGCACTTGGCAGTCAATTAGGTGCGCGCTATGTTTAGTGTGGCAATTGGTGCATTTTTCGGGGCAATGTTACGCTTTTGGGTGAGTGAGCACATCACAAAAGGCACTTGGCTTGTTAATATCGTCGGCTCATTTTTGCTTGGGCTAGTTATTAGTTCGCCGTATCACTCATTGCTCGCTATTGGATTTTGCGGCAGTTTTACGACTTTTTCGACTTTTAGCATAGAGGTAGTGACACTTTGGCAACACAATAAAAAACAGGCTGTGCGCTATAGTATCGTTACAACGACACTTAGCGTAGCAGCCTGCTTATGTGGTTTATTTATCAAACCATAATGGCGTAGTATCTTCTTCATCACCATTATAATTAATCGTGATTTCCTCGCCTGCCGCAATATCTTTGCGTGCAAAGAAGTCAAACGAATGATTGTCAAAATTAATATCATAGCGTGCATTAGCATCATAAGCATGGTTAAATAACATGCCGTAGCCTAGTAACATCGCTGTATGATTTTTGCCATATTCAAAGGCATAATCCGCAAGTAGTGTTTTTTCGATATGCTCATGCTCAGCATTAGGGTAAGCAATTACAGGTGCTTGGTGTAGTAATGTCCCTTTTGTGATGGCTTGCTTTGCGAATACACCGCGGTTAAACTCGCCGTCGCTCAACGTCGACGTTTTAATTTCTATCATGGTTGTCTCCTGTTCACCGTTAAAATTTCGTACGCCCTATTCTCTCATGCTTTACGGTGAATGTACACCGAAGAAGCGCAAAAGCCCAAACCTCCGCTCAAGGTTTGGGCTTTTATCTTAAATGTCTTGGATATTATCGAAGTTAACCTTCTTCATATCTAGCTCTGGCTCTTCTTGATCCTCTGGTACATCTTCCTTAGCGATATACTCTACCGCAACCTCACCATAATCACTTACATCAAGCCCATGTGCAGAAAGGTCTTCCTGCTCCTCATGCTCGCCAACGCCATCACCAAATGATTTAGCTTCAATATCAACGATGCAATCAGGGTCAATATGGCTTAAATCTACCATTACTTCTTCTTGCTCCTCAGGTACATCGCGCTTATCAATATACTCAACAGGTAGCTCTGTATAAGCATCAACATCAAAACCAGCTGCTGTATACGCTTGTGGTTTTGATTTATCCACGCCATCACCAAATGAGCGCCCTTCGATATCGGTAAAATCATCACTGTCATACGTTGTATATGTGCCGTGGTAATCATGCTCTTCAACTGTCTGCATCATATCTTGATTAAAACTATCATCCGCAAACTCCGCATAATTATCCGTATGGTACAAATCTTGCTCAAGCGAAGTAAATAAAATCGTACGCTTACGCAATACCTTACCATTATCCGTTAACTGAATGACACATTTGCCGCCTTTTGGCAAAATCGCTAATTTATCAAAGCGCTCCTCTGCCTTATACAGTAAATGTGCTCGCGGCACAATCGGTAGCATCTCATCAAAGTTTAATTTTGGTGTTTGGCGTAGCTCAGATGACCACACCAACTCATTATCTTTTACTACTTCTAACACAGCATTGCTCAACTGCGCCCCTGTACGAATAACGAATACGATATTCGCATGGTTAGCTTCGTCACCTGGCTGAATGCGGTGCAATAGTAGTTCTTCTTCTTGAATTACGTCACACATATAAATAAATGTAGCCATAATTCTCCCCTCCTCAAAACACGCGGTTAATTTTTTAAATTTTTACTCAATTCAAGTATAATTCTTTTTTGGCAAAAAATGAAGCAACATCGCTTATCGCATAAAAAGAGCCGTCTGAAGTCCCTAAATTTAGGCACAACAGACAGCATTTTTTAACGTAATGCGTCAATGCGAGCTCGGTCAAAATCCCCAGAGCGTAGCATATCAATTTCGATTTTGTAAGGCGATTGCTTAGATTTAGGATTATCCGCTAATGCCACAAAAGGTGTTTCTAGGATTTTTGGTACAGCTGTAAATGCCTCATGATGCACGATGCTATGCAGTGTGTCAAAACCAATATAGCCAAAGCCAATATTTTCATGACGGTCTTTACCTGCGCCACGCTCATTTTTAGAATCATTAATGTGTAGTACTTTAATGCGCTCTAAGCCTACCGTTGTATCAAAGTTTGTCAGTACACCATCTAGGTCACCAATCAAATCATAGCCCGCATCATGCGTATGGCACGTATCAAAACATACCGATAAACGTTCATTATGCGTAACGCCATCAATGATTTTAGCTAGCTCATCAAACGAACGACCACATTCTGTTCCTTTACCTGCCATTGTTTCTAAGGCAATTTGTACAGGAAAATCTTGCGATAATACTTCGTTTAAGCCCTCAATAATTTTAGCAATCCCCGCTTCAGCACCAGCACCTACGTGTGCACCTGGGTGCAACACGATTTGGTCGATGCCTAGTGCTGCGGTACGTTCGATTTCGCTTTGTAAAAAATCAACGCCTAAGCGGAAGGTTGCAGGCTTTGTTGTATTTGCGATATTAATAATATACGGTGCATGCACCACAGCTTTTTGCATGCCATGCTCTTGCATATGCAAAAGACCTGCTGGGATATTAAGTTCCTCGATCGGCTTGCGTCGCGTATTTTGGGGCGCACCTGTATAAATCATAAATGTGTTAGCGCCGTAAGAAAGAGCTTCCTCACTTGCACCTAACAACATATCTTTACCACTCATTGAAACGTGAGAACCTATTAACAATTATCTCGCTCCTTATTTACCACGCGCGCGTTTGCGGCGTTCCTTACGTTTAATTTCGTCCATTTTCCAGCCCATTTTTTTCTTGTAGGCCGGTTTAACCTTTTTAGGTTTACGGACTTTTGATTTAGCAATTTGGTCAATCTCATTTACTTGACGCACACGGTTTTTACGTGCATGACGGTCTTTAAGCTCAACAAACTCACCATTAACAAGGTCTTTATGTTGAAGCGGAATGCCCATCTTATCTAAGCGTGCTACTGCATCCTCATCTGATGGCTCAAATAATGTAATTGCAGTACCTTTGTTACCAGCACGTGCAGTACGACCAACACGGTGAACAAAGAACTCTAAATCATCTGGAATTTCGTAGTTAATTACATGTGAAATCCCTTGAATATCAATACCACGTGCAGCAAGGTCTGTCGCTACGATGTATTGGAACTCAAGATCACGAATTTGCTTCATTACTTTACGACGGTCACGCGGACTTAAATCACCGTGGATTTGCCCTGTGCGTACACCATTTGAGTTTAAGAAGTGTGCTACGCTCTCTGCTGTTTTACGTGTATTAGTAAAAATGACCGCAATATACGGGTTAATGGCCTTAGCAATTTCTAGTAAACGTGCATTACGTGATTTTGAACGTGTTGGCACAAGATAGAAATCAATATTTTCGGCAACAGGGCGCTTGTCCTTCATATTAATATGAGTTGGTGCATCCATATATTTTTTAAGGAAAGGTTGTAATTTCTCAGGGATTGTTGCTGAGAACACGTACATTTCAAGGTTTTCTGGCATGCTTGATGCAAAGCCGTCAATTTCCTCGATGAAGCCCATGTCAAAGGCAAGGTCTGCCTCATCCACTACTAAAATATTAGCTGTGTGTACATGTAGGGCATTTTCTTTTACAAGGTCACGAATACGACCTGGTGTACCTACTACGATATGTGGTTGCACCGTTAATTTTTCGATATCACGTTTTTTATCCGTACCACCGATATATAGTTTAGTGCGGATTTCCGTGTGCGCTACTAATTGGTTAAGCGCCTCGTAAATTTGTTGTGCTAGCTCACGTGTTGGCGATGTAATAACCGCTTGTACCGTTTGCTCCCCTTCGTTAATACGCTGCACAATAGGTAATAGGAAACTATGCGTTTTACCTGTACCTGTATGTGCTTGTCCGATAGCACTCTTACCTTTTAAGATAAGCGGGATAATTTCCTTTTGAATTGGTGTTGGCTCTGTAAAGCCTAACTCAGCGATGGCCTCTTGTAAAAAAGGCTTAAATTGATAATCTGTGTATTTTGACATTGTAATGCCTCCTGACTGTTTCATTATTGTAACACGTTTCTACGCATTCGCCTATTATACATCATGTGTCAAGCATTGCTTTCTTTGTACTATTAACTAGTGTCCGTTATAATAGGGGCATGTAACTATGAAAGGGGCACCATGATGCAAGTAATTAAAATTAATCCTCGTGGCTATTGCTACGGTGTTGTTGATGCAATGGTTATTGCACGCAACGCAGCACTCGACAAGAGTTTACCTCGTCCAATTTATATTTTAGGGATGATTGTACACAACAAACATGTCACTGATGCATTTGAGGCGGATGGCATTATTACGCTAGACGGCGAAAATCGCTTAGATATTATTCGTCAGGTAGATAAAGGCACTGTTATTTATACAGCGCACGGTGTTTCACCTGAAATTCGTAAAATCGCGAAAGAAAAAGGCTTAGTAGCTATCGACGCTACTTGCCCTGATGTAACGGTAACGCATGACTTAATTGCCGAAAAATCAGCAGAAGGCTATGACATTATTTACATCGGCAAAAAAAACCATCCAGAACCAGAAGGTGCAATCGGCGTAGCACCTGACCACGTTCACCTTGTACAAAATCCTGAGGATGCCGCAGCACTTAACTTAACAAATGAAAAACTACTGGTGACTAACCAAACAACAATGAGCCAGTGGGATGTTCTTCACATTATGGAAGTATTAAAAGAAAAATACCCACATATCGAAGTACACCAAGAAATTTGCCTTGCCACACAAGTGCGTCAAGAAGCTGTAGCTAACCAAGCGGGCGTAGCTGATTTATTAATCGTTGTGGGCGACCCAATGTCTAATAACTCTAACCGCCTAACACAAGTATCAGAAGAAATTGCGCATACTAAATCGTACCGTATTGCAGATGTTGGCGAGCTAAAACTTGAGTGGCTACAAGGTGTAGATACAGTAGCAGTAACAGCTGGTGCATCAACACCAACACCAATCGTTAAAGAAGTGATTAACTTCCTTGACCAATACGATCCAACAAACCCTGACACGCATAAAATTGAGCGTACGGTGTCACTAGACCGCATTTTACCAAAAATTAAAACACCAAAACCAGTCGAAAAAATCATGCCAACCGACTGATAGGTAAGAGGACGAGCCACTGCGCCGTCCTCTTTTTTGACTTTACTTACGCGCTCACCTATGGTTAAGAGGAAGCACTAGGGGTGCCAGTTTGGCTGAGAGAGTCCCTTAGAACCTGACCTAGCTCATACTAGCGTAGGAAAGTGTAACGCCCCCGCTTCAAAAAAGTTTTAGGAGGCAATGGAAATGCAATTTACTGACCGTTTATTTACTAAGGTAGCGCCTGTATGGCAAAGCTATCTTGAGCACCCTTTTGTCAAAGGAATTGGTGATGGCACGTTAGCACATGACAAATTTATTCACTACATGAAGCAAGATTATATTTATTTAATCGAATATGCGCGCGTCTTTGCATTAGGTGCGGCCAAGGCAAATGACCTTAAAACAATGACGCTATTCGCTAATTTATTACACGGCACGATGAATTTCGAAATGGATTTGCACCGCGATTATGCCAAACAATTTGGTATTACACCTGAGGAACTTGAGGCAACTGAGCCATCTGCAACAATGACATCCTACACGAGTTACATGCTTAGCCAAGCACAACTAGGCGGTGTAGAAAACACAATCGCAGCCGTACTTGCTTGCGCATGGAGTTATAACTGGATTGGTACAGCTCTTGCAAAAATCCCTAATACTACAAGCCATGAGTTTTACGGCAATTGGGTACGCATGTATGCATCAGAAGAATTTAGCGCACTCGCTAACGACACTATCGCGATGATGAATGACGTTGCGCGTGACCTACCTGAGCATAAGCTGCAACAACTCGAAACCATCTTCATTACGACATGCTATTACGAATATATGTTTTGGGAAATGGCAGAGACTAAGGCCATGTGGCCACTTCCTGCCCTTGCACACCACTAAACAACAGCACGGCACTGAGATTATTCAGTGCCGTGCTTTTTTGTCTACATGGTCATTTACTGTCTATCATTTTTTTGTACACTGAAGCAATAACAAGGGGGATTTTTTATGAAAAAAATTATTAAAAACATTTCCTTTTGGTAAATAAAGGTCCTCGTCCTATTAACAAATTAGGACGAGGACTTTTTTAGTGCATCATAAACGGTTTACTATAACGCACTTCACCGCGCATAGAGAGCGGCGTTTGTAGCGGCAATACCATAAAGGCTTGTTGTGGCACTTCAAACGGAGCCGTAATACTAAATTGCGCGGCTGGCACAAAACCAAAGCGTGGGTAATATGTCGGGTGCCCTAACACAATAATCGCTTGATAGCCTAAAACACGGGCACGCGCAATAGCCGCTTCGATTAACCGAGTACCGAGTCCGTGATTTTGGTAACCAGGTAGCACACTAATAGGCGCTAACGCTAAAGCCTCCGCCTCACCTACATGAACGCGCGTCAACAAGCATTGGCCTACAACCTCCTCCTGATGTAGCGCTACTAAAGATAACGCTGGGATAAAGGCGTCGCTTAATCGCAAACGTGATACTAATTGATGCTCCTTGTGATCACTCATTGCCTCACGCTCAAAAGCAAGGCGCACCACATCCTCTGTATTGCTGTAGTGTTTTGGTTGTTCTTGTGTTAGTACAATATCCATGTCACTCCTACTTTCCATCACGCCATAATTTGCTTGGCCAGTATACTACCTTTCCTAAAGCAGCAAGTAATGCTGGGACAAGCAATGGGCGCACAATAAAGGTATCTAATACAATACCCAAGGCAGTCACAATTCCAAACTGCACTAATAATTGGATAGGTAGTGAAGCAAGAACCATAAAAGTGCCTGCTAAAATAATACCTGCTGACGTAATAACAGCTCCTGTTGAAGCTACGCCATTTTCAATCGCTTGTAAGTGATTAATACCATTTTGGCGGTTTTTCCATACTTCCGAAATCATAAAAATATTATAGTCATTGCCAAGTGCCACAATAAAGACAAAGCTATAAAGTGGGATTGCACTTGCCATTGCAGATTGCCCTAAAACATAATGAATAATTAGCCAACCTGCACCAAGCGCTGCAAAGAAGGACACCACAACAGTGGCCATTAAACTTACCGCTGTAACTGGTGCGCGTAAATAAAGCACTAACAACACAAATATAATCACAATCATCGTTGGTTGAATGAGTTTTTCGTCCGCTTCTTGTACTGTCTTTGTATCTACTTGCTCACTCGTTTCGCCGCCTAACCAAAAGGCATCAGCGCCAACAAGTTCGCCTAGATCTTGCTTCATTTGCCCTAAATCTGTCATCGCTTGCACAGCATACGGGTTTTCTTTTAAATCAACACTATATAATTGATAGCCGTCTGCTTGCTGCGGCTTAGCTACTTTGCCCACATAAGGTAAAGCGGCCAGCGCATCCGTAATATCCTCATCCGTTTTAACAATCACACTCACTGGTGCAAGCTCTCCTGCTGTAAAGTGTTCCTCAATAATTGCAAACCCTTCACGTGATGGCATATCTTCAGGGAATGACGATAATAAATCATAACTAAACTCAATTTTTGGCGAAACCGCCGCTAGTCCTACTAAAATCAGTGCGGTAACCGCAATGACTAACCAATGGCGCTTGACCGTAAAGCGACCAATTTTACGCATAATTCGGTGTGGTGGTTTTGGTGCTACGTAAGGTTTACCTTTCTTACTAGCGTGCGCTCGCGCCATTTCTTCTGTACGTGGGATAAATGGCCAAAAAGCATAACGCCCTAATAGTCCTAAAATTGCAGGAAGTAATGTAAGCACAGCGATCGCCGTAATTAAAATACCAAAACTAAATGGAATGGCAAAGCGATGAAACGCTCCGTAATTTGCTAGTAATAAGGTTAATAACCCAATTACTACAGTAGCCGCACTCATAATAATAGCGCCGCCTGCTGCACGAAGCGATTGAGTTAATGCCTTTAATTTATTAGGTTCTATTAATAGCGTATCGCGGTAGCGAGTAATTAAAAATAAACAATAATCCGTACCTGCACCAAACAATAGGACAATCATAATCGATACGGCTTGTGCGTCTTTTACTAGCCAACCTGCCTCCGTCATTGCCCCAAGCAATGGGCTAACAACTAAAAAGGCAATCCCTACAACGACTAATGGGATAATTGCTAAAAGTGGTGAGCGATAAATAACTAATAAAATAACTAAAATAATAAGTACAGTCGCTGCCATTAGCTGAAAATCAGCGGACTTAAATAAATCGGTTGCATCTACCGAAATCCCGACAGGACCTGAGTAGCGAGCATGTAGTACATCCTCTGATAACTTCGCGCTATAGGGATTTTCGCCTGTAATTGTTTTCGTTAAAGTCGTAATATCCGCTAAGCTATCCTTTAACGCAGCCGTACTCGCATCCTCCTTAAAGAAAATCGGTGTAACAAGCGCCTTACCATCCTCCGACACTGAGCCCATCAATGCTTGTGCTGGGATTGTGCCTAATGGTGGGATAAATTGTTGCGTTGCGAGTGGATTTATTTCAAGCTCCTTATACAAAGCTTGTACACCCTTAATGTCTGCCTCTGTTAAACCTGCATCACGTTGCCACGTAATTAATAACGGTATCCCCGCGTTACTCGCAAAGTGCTCCGCCTTTAACTCAGCCGCTTGCATAGACATTTGGTCTGCTGGTAAATTAACAAGCGCTACGTTATCTATACTATTAATTTGCGGAAACAACTTCCCTAGCAAAAGTGCAAGCACTACCCACAGCGCTAATATAACAACGCGCATAGGGCCCTTCTCAAAAAATTTGGTCATTATTTTTCCCTCCATCCCTTATACAAACATTGTACAGAAGTTGTACAACATTTGACAAGCGTCACTTTTTTACGTTGAATAGATATATCCGAAAACAAAATCGAGGAGATCGTATGAACAGTACAACGTATACCATTCAACAAGTAGCCGAGCAAACAGGTTTGTCTAAACAGGTCATCCGTAAATGGGAAACCCGCTACGGAGTCATCCAACCTGCACGGCTCGCCAACGGTTACCGTAACTATACCGAAGCTGAAATCACTATTTTGCGCTATACTAAGCAGTTTATTGCACAGGGGCATAGCATTGCTAAAGCCGCAACATTAGCTAAACGCCAAATGCTAGCACCAACAGCTACCTTAACGCCTTTTAGCACACATGACTTTATCCAAGCATTGCAAGATGTTGGCACACAGGCTGATGATAAACGATTATTACAGTTACTGCAAAAAGCACATAATACGCTTGGTTTACTGACAATGATTGACACCATTTTACTGCCTTTTTTAACACAAATCGGCAAACTTTGGTGCACAAAGGATTGGTCCGCCTATCAAGAAGCCGTAAGCAGTCAAACCATTCGCGACTTTTTGGCTAATGCGCGTCGCAACATTTTTGTTACAGAGCAAGCGCCACTTATTATTGGTAGCTGCCTGCCGCAAGAGCGCCACGAAATACCCATGCAAATTTTATTAATTCGTTGTGCCATTGCAGGCTACCGCACCTTAATGCTTGGTCCTGCCCCTGCACCCCTTGCCATCGAGGAGACCGTACAACACTTACACCCTCAAGCCGTATTATTAAGTGCTTCAACTAAAATTCAACCTGAGGTGCTTGAGCCACTTGACGATTTTGCGGCTACAACGACTGTACCCTTATTTTTAGGTGGAGAAGCTACAACATCCCTAACGCCACCGCAACACATCATCATTGCCAATCATTTGCCTGACATACTAGCGCAACTAAAAAAACAAGCGAGCCCGATTATTTAATCGCTCGCTTGTTTTTATTAGGCTGTATGGTAAGGATTTAAATGAATAATAGCATCATGCACATCCTCATGCTGTCCAATAAGCGCATGTTTTACCTCTTTTGTAATCGTATGTCCCTGTTCAACAGTTAAATCAGCGTCTACGCTAATGCGCACATCAAGCACAACATAACGACCATGTGTACGCGCATAAATTTTATCAACTTTACGTACATTAGGGTTTTGGTAAATGGTTTCTTCAAACTGCGCCACATGCGTTGGGTCTAGCACTTGCTCCATCATTACGACTGATGATTCCTTTGCTAGTGAGTAACCCATCTTAATAACAATAAACGCTACAGCGATACTAGCGATGGCATCTGAATATACCAAAAAGCCAATATCAAAGCGATTACCAATTATCGAAGCCGCGATACCAATTAATGCTGCAATTGAAGAAAATGCATCCGAACGATGGTGCCATGCTTCACTAATCAATGCAATACTATTAACACGTTTGCCAAGACGATATTTGTATTGGAATAGCGCCTCTTTAATCACAATCGAAATCACAATAATAACAAGTGCAGTAGGTTTAGGAATAACAACCTCCCCCGAAATAATTGACTTCACTGCCGAAATCGAAATTTCGACACCTACTAAAATTAATAGGAATGCCACAATAATCGAAGCAATTGTTTCGGCCTTACCGTGACCGTATGGGTGCTCCTCATCTGGTGGCTTTACAGCAACTTTTACGCCAAATAAAATTACGATAGAGCCGACAATATCCGAAGCAGAGTGCAAAGCATCCGCTAACAGCGCCTTACTATTTGCTAAAAAACCAAAAACACCTTTCAATACGGTTAAAAAGATATTTGCAATAATACCGATCCACGTTGCGCGTACAATTTGTTTGTTTACGTCCATATGCTCGCCCTCTTTCTTTTGGTGAATGTATCGTAACAAATGACACCCGTGTAGGTACACAGAAAAAATGTTTCCCTCAGACCAAGAAATTTACGCATTCACATATATAGGTAAAAAAAGCCTTTTATATACTACTTAAAACTCAGTTAAGTAGATATAAAAGACTAATTAATAGAACCTTTTTTTACCTTTAAAGTAAAACTATTCGATTATTTTTGTAATTACGTTTGTGACTTTAAAAAACGAAGGCGCATCTGGTTCGCCCTCTACATAGTCATAAAATAGCGAATACGTGCGTTCATACGTAATATCTTGCCTTTTACCATCTTGCACATGCTCCACATGCTCTACTGTTTGTGCCTCGTAGTCTGTGTCGCCAATCTTTTTCATTAGGGAAACTTCCGAAGACACTGGCTTTTCAGCAATGCCTTGCCCATGTAAAGCTAGTACATCTTGCTCTACTTGCATATTGTAATCCGTGCCATGCATGATGATACCGTTCATTAATGGTTGGATAGTGCCTGTGTTAACAGACTCTGCATAAGCTGTCGCAAAATTTGTTACCGCTTCGTTAATCAGTGCTTGTTCTTTTTCTTCGACACCTTCTATTGTGGTATCTACTTGTTGCTGTGGTGTTTCATTGTCTGCAGGTTGTTCAGTTGTTGGTGTTTCGGGCTCCTCAATAGGTGTTTGCGGCTCCTCTTGCTCTGGTGCTACAGGTGTAGCTTGCTCATTACATGCTGCTAGCAGGAGTGCTAAACTAGATAGTGCGATTAATTTTTTCATTTTCATCACCTCACGCCTAGTATAACATGCGAAACTTTTTTCGTATTGTGACGTATACCTACTAAAGGAAGTGACACATCATGTACCATATTTACAAACATCAAATCACTAACGCACAAGGCGCTACAGTTGGCTTTATTAAGCCTATACCTTTCACTAAACTACAACTGCTTGGTAATGTCGCCTCACTTATTAGTACACAACTATTGCTACCACGTAGCTATGCAAGCTATGATGCTACTGGCAATGAAGTAAGTCGTACTGTTGCACCTGCTAACTTTTGGTCATCAAAACGCACACTTATTGTGCAAGACACCCTATTACCAATTACTAGTGAGGTAGATACACTCGGACGTGTAACGCACCACTTTATGCTGCAAGGCGTTAACTGCCATATTGACAGCAATTACAAGGAGGAGTACCACCTCTATATAGGTGAACAATGCGTGGTACAATTTAAAAAAGCGAGCAGAGGACTCGATGTCACATGTTATACAGAAGACGAGACGTTACTTTTGTTATTTGCGAGCCTACACTTCACCATTTATCAGGGAGGGATTCAATGACAACGTTTACTGCACCTTATAGCACTGCCAATCCCGCAAGACAGCTGTATGACGACCAAGGGCAATGTGTTGTACATATTAAGCCTACACCGCTACCACTGTCTAAACAAATTGTCAGTGTAGCTACATCCTTACTACAACTGCCCTTACTACTATCATTTACAAGCTATGATGCTGAGGCAAACCCTATCTTTACGCTGCGTCATAAGTTACTATCTTATGAATTATTTGTGCATGCGACAAATGAGTTAGTAGTCGTTAAGGATTACCAAATACAACTCATGGAGTCAGGGCGTAAATTTACGATGGCAGACGTGCCGTTTAAGGTAGAGCTTGATCTTGCCTATAACGCAACATTATACTGTCGCGATAGTGCGCTCGTACGCTTGCAGACGTTTGATAACGGCTGGCAACGCGAGCGTGATACGTATACGCTTGAGCCTCAAGTGGATAGTACATTTGTCCATCTTTTATCACTACTCGCTACAACCTTCACACGTTAAAAAAAGGGAAACCGCAACGATGCGATTTCCCTTTTTTTATTTTTTACATTCAATATCATAGCTACGTGTAAAGAAGTTGCCCTTCTCTTTAACAATTAGTTCGCCGCCCTCACCTGCACAGCGTTCCTTCATAAACTCGATTTGCTTTTCGTAATTACTGTTGCGGTAAATAATCATCACAAGCCCTACAACAATAAAGACTGCACCAATTACCATCCAGCCCTTACCTACGTTTGGATTTCTTTTCATTATACTACCCCTCACACAAATTGAAACGGCTCAGTATCCACCGCTGACTCAATAAATTGTACGTCGAGCTTTTTGGCCTCAACTAGTGTTGCCATTTTTTGCGCTACGCCCTTAATCATAACTTTCTCTACATGATGCCCAGGGTCAATAATATTTAAGCCAATCGCTTCAGCATCTTGTGCGGTATGAAAGTACATATCCCCCGTCATAAAGACATCTGCTCCTGCAAATTTAGCTGCGTTAATATATTTATTACCATCGCCACCAACAAGTGCTACCTTTTGCACTTGCGCCTCACCGTCACCTACCATCGTACGCATGGCACATCAAGTGACTGTTTAACATGCTCCGCAAATTCGCGCAGTGTCATTGGTGCTTCGAGTTTACCTACACGCCCAATGCCTTGTACGTTCATTTCACGCGCCATTTCAAATAAATCATAAGCAGGCTCCTCATACGGATGCGCTTGTAACATAGCTTTTACAATACGCCCTGTCATACTTTTAGGAAATACTACCTCAATGCGTTGCTCCGCCTCAGTATGTAACTCCCCAATCTCACCAACATGTGGGTTAGCTCCTGCTAATGCACGGTAGCGCCCCTCACCTTGTGTCGTATAGCTACATGAGTCATAATCACCAAGTTGCCCTGCGCCAGCCTTTGCTAGCACATCACGCAACTCAAATGCTTGCGCAAAAGGAATAAAAGTCGCAAGCTTCATCATTGGCTCACTATACGTTTTTTCGAGGAAAGTAGTATCCGTTAAACCAAGTGCCTCCGCTAATAAATCATTAACGCCACCAGCTGCCACATCTAAATTAGTATGCGCCGCATAAACGGCAATATCATTTTTAATTAGCTTTTCGTAAAGCTTACCCGCTGATGTATCCGTACGAATATGCGCAAGCTTTCGGAAGATTGGTGGATGGTGCGCAATAATAAGCTCACAGCTTTCTGCAATGGCTTCGTTAACAACAGCCTCATTAACATCGAGTGTTACTAACACACGTGTCACAGGCTTGTTTAATGTACCTACAGCTAAACCAATCGGGTCATTTTCCATACAAGCTAGTTTTTTTGGTGACCATTGCTCAAATAATTGAATAACCTCATGTCCATTTGTTGCCTTCATTGTAAAACCTCCTCAGTGAGTGCAATTTTATGTGTTAA
Organism: Lysinibacillus sp. BF-4; assembly: GCF_000743635.1. Lineage (NCBI taxonomy): Bacteria > Bacillati > Bacillota > Bacilli > Caryophanales > Bacillaceae > Lysinibacillus > Lysinibacillus sp. BF-4. The sequence goes on from NZ_JPUW01000032.1 coordinate 15,928, forward strand.
CTCCGCACGCTTTTCAACAATGCTTGCCGTTTGTTCGATGTTTTCGGTATTGGCTAAAATTTTGCGCCACTGCGCAAGCTCACGCGTCCACTTTTTAACAAAAGGTGCTTCCTTAGCTTGCATTAAATGCGGGCCAAATAATAGCTCTGCCTCTGTTAGCTTCATATCACCACGTTGGAGTACAAGGATTTCGTAAATTTTGTCGTCCTCCTCTAAAATGGCTTCTTCTAAAATAGCAAACTGATGGGCAACTGCCCACTCACGAATAGCCATGGCATGAATATTAGGTTGTAAAATTAAACGCGTAACATGTGTTAGGCTCTCAGGATTTTTTGTTAAAATCGAAGCAATAAGCGGCCCGCCCATGCCTGCAATTGTTACAGTATCCACCATATCCGCTTCGGTCACGGCCGCTAGCCCGTCCGCAAGACGCACAGTTACCTTATCTGTTAGCCCCTCTTGGCGCACTTGCTTAACCGCCGACTCGTAAGGTCCTTTAACAACCTCTCCCGCAATCGCGCGTGCTGCAACGCCCTCATGGATTAAATAGCATGGTAGGTACGCATGGTCACTGCCAATATCGGCAACTACTGCGCCTGTTGGTACATAAGAAGCGACTTTCGCTAGACGCTCTGATAGTTTTTGTGCATTCATAATTTACCCTCACTTACAATGTTATGCCTCTACTTTACCATAAAAAAAGCGTTGCCTCACGAGGAGACAACGCTTTTTGTTAATTATTTAAGTGAAGATACGTATTCAGCTACAGCTTCAATTTCAGCTGGATCTTGTAAAAGACCTGCTGGCATTGCGCCTTGACCGTTTTTCACAACGTCTTGAATGTGCTCAGCATCTAAACCTGCAATTTTAGGGTTTGTGCCTTGACCAGTTAAGTCGCCACCGTGACAGCCGATACAGCTAGATTTAGCGATTGACTCGCCATCCACCTCAGTTGTTTCAGCGCCGCCCTCATCACCTTTAGCAGCTTCTTGTTTTTTACCAGCGCCATCTAAAGATAAGAAGAAAATAATTGCGATACCCATAGCCATGATTAATAAATAAGGTACGATTGGACTGTTTTTCATTGTGTTAACCTCCCTCTATCAGTTCATAAAGATATCTATAAATATTATAGAATCATTCAACACTTCATATTGTACTTCATTCCTTGGAAAACGAAAAGCCCTATTCGTGAAGTTTTATAGTGGCTGTAACAAATTTGTCATGAATTGCGAAAAATTTGTGAAGTTTACAGCAAAAGATAGAGCCAATAACCAACAACAATCATGCCAGCTAATGCGCCTGACAAAGTAAAATACAGTAAATTTCGTTTAATACCTGTAATTAACCACAGGGCACAGTTAAATAATAACGCCAAAAATAATAAGTTATCATTTTTAGGAAAATAGGCTGTGCTTATGTAAATCGTAATACCAAATATAAGTAGTGCCGCCATAATATGATACAGTACGGCGAGTGATGGGTGCTTGAGTGCAACAACTGCTGCCCTCACAAACAGTAACGCGGTCACGCCTGCCGCAATAATAGCACAAACTGCAGTGTACGCTGAGAGCGCAAACATCCCGACAAAGGACAGGATACCCACAATCGTAAGCAATGTGGTCATTACAATATTCGTACGCTTTTCCTTTGCTAATACGGCTTGCTTCGCCTTTTTTTCTTGTTCAGTTTCCTCGTGTTCGCCCTCTGTATATAATGTGGCTAAAAAATCACAATAATGCTCAGGCAGGAGCTTATTTTGTTTCCAAAATAAAATTTCATTTAAAATAATTTGTTTTCTCGGTTTTGACATACTATCAATCTCCAAACGTCCTACGTTCTTTTTCTATATCACTACTATTTTATGCGATTTCACTTCCAGTATCATGTTCCAAAAGTAGCATATCACCTTAAATCTTTAGACCCTCACTTTACAATCCTCCGCAAGCAGTGTACTGTTTTAAGGAGATATTTTAAAGGTAGGTTTTTTTGTGAAACAAACAGTATTTTGGCGCATTGGCTTCTTTTTGCTTGGCATTGTCATTTTAGCGCTTGGCGTTACCTTAACGATACGCGGGCAATCCTTTGGCGTTGGCTCTTGGGATGTGCTCCACATCGGTTTATTTAAAACGGTTGGGCTAACGATTGGCTCATGGTCGATTATTTTAGGCATTGGCATTTTAGTTTTTATTGGGCTTTTTACAAAGTCACTACCAAAGCTTGGCACATGGGTGGATATGGTGCTAACAGGCGTTTTTATCGACGTCTTTAACTGGTTACTGCCTGTCGCTACGACAACAGCCATGCAACTCGTAGCCTTTGTATTAGGCTTAGTAGCTATTGGCTTTGGCGCAGGTATGTATATCGCGGCAGACCTCGGCGTTGGCCCTCGCGATGCGCTTATGATGTTGCTAACGGATTATACACCGCTGAGTGTAAGTACAGCGCGTACAATTATGGAAGTTAGCGTAGCACTTGTTGGTGTACTGCTCGGCGGTCCACTTGGCATTGGCACAGTTATTATGGCCTTTGGGCTTGGTCCTATTGTACAATGGGCACTCAAGTTTAATGAACGCTTATTTGAACGTATTACAGGACAACCCGCCCTACAAAAAAAAGGAGTCGCTTAACGCGGCTCCTTTTGCTTATTCTAGGAAATCTTTTAAACGCTTGCTGCGAGATGGGTGGCGTAATTTACGAAGCGCTTTTGCTTCGATTTGACGAATACGCTCACGCGTAACACCAAATACTTTACCTACTTCTTCAAGCGTGCGTGTACGACCATCATCTAACCCAAAGCGTAAACGTAGTACGTTTTCTTCGCGGTCTGTTAATGTATCAAGCACGTCTTCTAATTGCTCTTTTAATAGCTCGTATGCCGCATGATCGGACGGCGATTGCGCTTCTGAGTCTTCGATAAAGTCGCCTAAGTGCGAGTCATCTTCTTCACCAATTGGTGTTTCAAGTGATACAGGCTCCTGTGCGATTTTTAGGATTTCACGTACTTTTTCAGGTGTGATGTCCATTTCTTCACCGATTTCTTCTGGCGTTGGTTCGCGCCCTAAATCTTGTAATAATTGACGTTGCACACGAATTAATTTATTAATCGTTTCGACCATGTGTACAGGGATACGAATGGTACGCGCTTGGTCAGCAATCGCACGTGTAATCGCTTGACGAATCCACCATGTAGCATAAGTTGAGAATTTAAAACCTTTACTATGGTCAAATTTTTCTACAGCTTTAATAAGACCCATATTACCTTCTTGAATTAAGTCAAGGAAGAGCATACCGCGACCAACGTAACGCTTGGCAATAGAAACAACAAGTCGTAAGTTTGCTTCAGCTAAACGTTTACGTGCCTCGTCATCACCTTGTTCAATACGCTCTGCAAGTGCTACTTCTTCTTCTGCAGAAAGTAAGTCAACGCGACCAATTTCTTTTAAATACATGCGAACAGGGTCGTTGATTTTAACGCCAGGTGGCACACTTAAATCGTTTAAGTCAAACTTTTCTTCACTAGATTCTTCTTTTTGTAAGCTTTCTTCTTCAAATTTCTCTTTACCGATAATTTGAATGTCTTGGTTCTTTTCAAGGTCCTCCGCAAAGTGGAAGATATCCTCATTTTCTAGCTCATACGGCGCTAAACCTTTTGCGATTTCGTTCATCGAAATCTCGCCAGCCGCCTTTGCCTTTGCTGCGATAATTTTTTTTGCTTCATCTAATGAAACTTCTACTTCTACCTCTTTTGAACGTTCAGACTTGTTCGCCATAAACCTTCCTCCTTCTAACAATCACGCCAAGCTACATAAGGCGAAGTTGCTTTTGCAACGCCACATATTGCTTTGCTAATTCAATCGTTTTTGCATAGTCTTGCGTTTTTTCGGCTTCCTGCGAAGCCTGCTTCAGTTCTTCAAGTTGCCATTTGATGCGTTCCTTACGTAAAAAGGCAAGGCTATCTGCCACCTCTTCTTGACGGCGATCTTCGTTTGTTTCAAACGTTGCAGCCTCTACTACAATCTTACGTAATTCGGCCTCCTCAAGTTGCGTTAAAAAACGCTGATAGTTGGGCTCGTTTTTTTCGTAAAAGGCAAGTAAATGCACAAAGACCGCATTATACGCATCGCGTAAAAAAGGCGCGTTGGTATTTTCGCCAGTACGTACCTCATATACCACGCTAGCATCTAGTAACATATGCGCTAAAATAATACGCTCTGCAACGTCCACACCCGTGGTCATTTTACGGTCGAGCGGTGCAATAACCGGTGGTGTCTCGACAGTTGGGGCTTGTACTGCTGTGCGCTCTAGCCTGTGGTAATCAGCATAAATCGCCTCTTCAGAAATATTTGTCTCTTGTGCTAATTGACGAATATATAAATCGCGCTCCATTGGGGACGAACGCTTGGCTAACTCTACTAATACCTCATGCGTGTATTGTAAAATATCGTTTTCGTAGGCAAAGTTTTTGCCTTTGCGCGCAAAATACTTAATAAAGGCAAGGTAGGCATGCGGGCTATTAACAATTTGCTCTATAAATTGCTCCGCGCCGTACTTTTCAATGTAATCATCAGGGTCAAGCCCGTCTGGTAAGATTGCTACCTCTATTTGCATTTGCTTTTGCTGTAAGAGCGTTGCGGCGCGCTTTGTTGCCTCTAAACCAGCTTGGTCACCGTCGTAACAAATTGTGATTTGTTCAGCTAACCGCTTTAATTTGTGACAATGCTGGTCTGTTAGCGATGTACCCATGGTAGCAACGGCATTTGTTACCCCCGCCTTTGCTGCCGCAAGCACATCCATAAAGCCCTCCATTAAAATCACGCGACGCTCTTTACGTATGCTTGGTCGTGCACGGTCAAGATTGTACAAAACCTCACTCTTATGGAAAATTGGTGAGTCAGGGCTATTTAAATACTTAGCCTCCTCCTCACTTGTAGGTAATACACGACCTGAAAATCCGACGACTTTGCCTAAATCATTACGCAGTGGGAACATAATACGCTCACGGAAGCGGTCAAAATAACTACCATCCTCGCGCGCAATAATCAGCCCACTCGCTGCCATTTCGTCAAGCTCAAAGCCCTGTCGCTCTAATAATATCGACAGCGCCTCCCAATTTGGTAGGGCATAACCGATTTGATACTCCTTAATCATTTCCTCCGAGAAGCCACGTCCCTGTAAATAAGCAAGCGCCGCTTCACCGTCCTCTGTGTTAAGCAAGAGGTGGTGGAAGAAAGAGGCCGCAAACTCATGTGCTTCAAGCATGCGGGTTTCTTCTGCTGACACCTGCTTAGTTGGTGTAACGTGCAACTCCGTACTATCAATCGCAATGCCTGCGCGCTCACCCAATTTAATCACAGCCTCAGGGAAAGTAATCCCCTCAATATCCATGACAAAAGTCAGCGCATTGCCGCCTGCACCGCAACCAAAGCAACGGTAAATTTGTTTATCAGTAGATACCGAAAATGACGGCGTCTGCTCACCATGAAACGGACAAAGCCCAAACCAGTTACGACCGCGCTTCGTCAGCTGCATGTACTCGCTGATAACGTCAACAATATCTGATTGACTGCGCACATCCTCAATAATATGTTCAGGTATTTTTGCCACGCCACTCACCTTCATAATTACTATTTTCGATACAAATTGAAAAAAACCTTTATTTTTTTCGAAAAATAAGGTCGCTTTTGCTTTTAACCTATCTATTATACGAGATAACTGCTATTTTGACCACTAAAAAAACGACCTAGCAAAACGCTAAGTACGTTTAATATTTTGCAAATGTCGAATGATACGGTTTGCCGTTTCTTCGACCGCTTTATTGGTTACATCAATGACATGGCAGCCAATGCGCTCCGTAATTTGCTTAAAGAAATTTAGCTCCTGCTCAATGCGAGAGTGCTGGGCATACAGCGCATCATTATTTAAACCTAACGCCATTAAGCGTTCCTGCCGAATAAAATTAAGCTTCTCTGGCGAAATCATAAGCCCGACACATTTCTCTGGCGCGATTTCAAAAAGCTCTTTAGGCGGCTCCACCTCTGGTACTAGCGGCACATTGGCTACCTTATAGCGCTGATGTGCTAAGTACTGTGACAGCGGCGTTTTGGATGTACGAGATACGCCAATGAGTACAATATCCGCTTGCAGTAAACCGCGTGGGTCTCGACCATCATCATATTTAACCGCAAACTCAATGGCCTCGATTTTTTTAAAATAATCATCATCTAATTGATGGAGTGTGCCAGGTTTTTCGAGGGGGGCCTCGTCTACCACTACGTCCATTGCATCAATAACAGGACCGAGTACATCGACTGCTTTTACGCCTTGTGCTTCGCATAGTTGCGTTGCCAACAAACGCATATTAGCATGCACTAAAGTAAAGATAACAAGTGCACCTTTGACACTCGCAAAATGCACGATTTTACGTAGCCCCTCCTCTGTACGCGTATAAGGAAAGCGTCGAATGACCGCGTCCTCATAGTTGGGACGAAACTGCGTCACCACAGCCTTAGCGACTTGCTCACCTGTTTCGCCGACAGAGTCGGAAATAATAAATACTTGTAATTGCTTCATAGGCTACCTCCTACTCCGTTGGTTCGATTAAGGAAATAAACGCACGTGTGATGGTTGTCTTTGTTAGACGCCCAATGACCTCTAAACCGCCTTTGCGCTCAATCACAACAGGCAATGAATCTACCTCACGCTCAATTAATTTTTGCGCGGCTACCATTAACGTATCATTTTTACTACAATGCGAAATATTTGGCATGCGCGTCATTATAATATGAAGCGGAATGTTAGTTAGGTCTTGCGAGCCGATGCTTGTGCGCAGTAAATCCTTGCGCGATAAAACACCTGTTAAAAAGCCCTCGTCATCCACGACGAATAGTGTGCCGACGTCTTCAGCAAACATATGACAAATCGCATCGTAAACCGTCATATTCTCTTGGACTTTAACTGGTGTTGAATAAAAATCTTTTACAATTAATTTTGTGACTGTTTCATGGACAGATGCCGATGTTTTTTTACCAGAATAAAAATAACCAACACGCGGACGTGCATCTAAAAAACCTGACATTGTAAGAATTGCTAAGTCAGGTCGTAGCGTCGCTCTAGTTAAGTTGAGTTGGTCGGCGATATGCTCGCCTGTTATCGGACCGTTTTCTTTAACGATGCGTAATATTTCTTCCTGACGTTGATTGAGTTCGATTACACTCACCGCCTCAAATAGTGTTATACTTATTGCCTAATTATTATATACTATTTTACCTTTGATTGCGAAGAAAAGAAACAGATGATACAATGTTGACATAAGCGTGTGAGTTTGATAATATTCATCGCATATAGTAGGCAGTGACAAGCATATAAGTAATTTTTTCAATTTCGTTAGCGAGTAGAGTACGGTGAAAGTCTACACGAAAAAATGAAACGGCAGCTTCGAGCCAATGTTTTTCTTAAAGAGGTTTACATTTGTAAACAATCAGGGTGGAACCGCGGGTAATGCACTCGTCCCTGGGCATATTTTGTGCCCGGAGACGGGTGCTTTTTATTAGTTTAGAGGAGGTCATTTTTATGACAAAATCAATGGAAACAATCGTAAGCTTAGCCAAACACCGTGGCTTTGTCTTCCCAGGCTCAGAAATTTACGGTGGCTTAGCTAACACTTGGGATTACGGTCCCCTTGGTGTAGAGCTTAAAAATAACGTAAAAAAAGCATGGTGGCAAAAATTCGTTCAAGAGTCAGCGTATAACGTAGGTCTTGACGCAGCGATTTTAATGAACCCAAAAACATGGGAAGCTTCTGGTCATATTGGTAACTTTAACGACCCAATGATTGACTGTAAAGCATGTAAAGCGCGTCACCGTGCAGATAAATTAATCGAAGATGCATCACTTACTAAAACAGGTAAGGAAATCATCGTTGATGGTATGAGCTTTGACCAAATGAAAGAAAAAATGGACGAGCTAGACGTTGTGTGCCCTGACTGCGGTAAGCAAGACTTCACAGACATCCGTCAATTTAACCTAATGTTTAAAACATTCCAAGGTGTAACAGAGTCTTCTCGTAATGAGATTTTCCTACGCCCTGAAACAGCACAAGGTATTTTCGTTAACTTTAAAAACGTACAACGCTCAATGCGTAAGCGTGTACCATTTGGTATCGCGCAAGTAGGTAAAAGTTTCCGTAACGAAATCACACCAGGTAACTTCACATTCCGTACGCGTGAATTTGAACAATTAGAGCTTGAGTTCTTCTGTAAACCGGGTGAAGATTTAGAGTGGCATAAATACTGGAAAGACTTCTGTGAAAAATGGCTATTAGACTTAGGTGTTAACACAGAAAACATGCGTCTACGCGACCACGAAGACGACGAGCTTTCTCACTACTCTAACGCTACAACGGACATCGAGTACCTATTCCCATTCGGTTGGGGCGAGCTTTGGGGTATTGCTGACCGTACAGACTATGATTTAAAACAACATATGGAGCACTCAGGTGAAGACTTTACCTATATTGATCCAATCTCAAATGAACGCTATGTACCTTACTGCATCGAGCCTTCATTAGGTGCTGACCGCGTAACACTTGCTTTCTTATGTGAAGCATATGACGAGGAGCAACTAGAGGGCGATGACAAACGTACCGTTATGCGTTTCCACCCTGCGCTTGCACCATTTAAAGCAGCGGTATTACCACTATCTAAAAAATTATCAGACGAAGCAAGCGACGTTTGGGCAGAGCTACGTAAACATTTCCCAGTAGACTTTGACGAATCACAATCTATCGGTAAACGCTACCGTCGTCAAGACGAAATCGGTACACCATTCTGTATCACTTATGACTTTGATACAAAAGAAGATAACCAAGTTACCGTGCGCCACCGCGACACAATGGAACAAAAACGTATGCCGATTTCAGAAGTTAAAGACTATATTCAATCATTCTTAACTTTCTAAGCTTCTACCCTTGCTTTATGCCACACTCAGGCATACGTTTTCTGTGAGGAGCCTTAGGCGACGAAACAAAGGGTTTTTCTCTTTCTTCTGTGAGGAGCCTTGGGCGACGAAACAAAGGGTTTTTCTCTTTCTTCTGTGAGGAGCCTTAGGCGACGAAACAAAAGGGGTTTCATGCCGATTTCAGAAGTTAAAGACTATATTCAATCATTCTTAACTTTCTAAGCTTCTACCCTTGCTTTATGCCATACTAAGGCATACGTTTTCTGTGAGGAGCCTTGGGCGACGAAACAGAAGTAATCTCTAAGCCTTTTTTGGCAAGGCGATATCCTATTACGTAAATTATTTAAACGCAAACGATGTGTTAATTCACACACCGTTTGCGTTTTTTTAGTATACTACTAAGGAGGTGGTTGTTTTGGTTTTTCATTCTAAGGTTGATAAATTTTACCGCATTGTTTTAGGGCTCACTGTGCTTACGCTTGCACTATGTTTTTTATTACCTATTGCTTTAGACGATGCGCTAGGTAAAATCGAGGCGCTCATTTTGTTTAGCATCTTGCTTGTTTCATTACTCTTTATTTTATGGACAGCACTAGGCATTCGGTATGAGTTGCGCGAGGATGAATTATACGTACGTGGTGGTCCCATTTATTCGCATATCCCTTATACAAGCATTAAACACGTGGAGCCATTTGACGGGCTAACGGGAGGTTTTGTGATTGCCTCAGCGCGTAAAGGCATTGCGATTACTTATCAAAAAGGCTTCGGGTATCTCGTTATTTCACCAACCGAACGTGAAGTATTTATGGCCGAGCTAGAAAAACGCATAATAAAAGCACGAGCCTAAACGCTCGTGCCTCCTGCTATTTTTTATGTTGGTATGTTTTTTCAGGCTTTGGATCAATGACGTTAGTGCCGCCTTTGACATTGGTTGCCTTTTTCATAAACATGAGCACAGGCCCCACGACAAATACCACACAAATCAATACACCAAGTGTTATGTATAACATGTAAGTAAACTCCTAACGGGATGTGACTTCACCTCTTATCTTACGCTTATTTTACATACCCCGCTAGGCAATTTTTTGTGAACATTTTACAAGGAGATGATGACATGAAGAAAACGTATCTTATGATTTTAATCGCGATTATTGGGGCTACTTTACTTGGCTGGTTTGGCGAATCTCTCGCCCTACTTACCTCTCGCCCAACCTACGCCCTTACTTTCTTTACCGTTTGTAGCATTGGACTATTTCTTGCGAGCTGGCTTGGACTTGTAGCACGCGTAAGCAAAGGTGCAGCAGGTATCGAACGCATCACCGTTATGACTATCATTCCCCTTGGTGTCATTACATCACTATACGCTGTTTTTGTAACAGCCATGTACTGGGGTTAACGTAGAAGCGCTATACGCGCTTCTTTTATTTTGGCTTGACGCGTTAATAATACCTCCTGCATCCCAATTAACTTATCCTGAATCCCATTTACCTCACCTAACACTTGTTGAAGTTGTGCTTTAGCATTTGTAATTTTACTATGCACAGACAGCGCCGAAAAGAAATCATCAAATACATAATCAGCAAAATGTACAAAGCCATCTATACTCACTTGAATCGCATCCGTCTGCATTTCTTTAATATCAATCAATTCATTATGTAGCAAATTTAATGCGTACTGTGCTTCACTTAATGCTTGTTTTGAAGCATCGAGCTTACTATGCTTTAAATACGTTACAAACATGCCGCCACCAAATAAATCCCACGTACTCAATCCATGTGCTGCGTCTAATGCTTTCTCAACAGCGTGTAACGCTTCTTCTGCGCGGTAGCTTGCGTCAATCGCTTCTCCAACTTCAATTTTTAGCGCAATTACTTGATAGGCTTCATCTTCTAGCGCACCAAACTTTTTAGCTTTATTTGGATCATGCTGCATAAGCCATATGCGCTGTTTAGCTACAAGCGTCGTACTATCTTCAAGCAATACATCTGTATTTTTAGTAGCCTCACGCTCTGCTACAATATGCGCTAGTTGATTCGTTAACTTTTCGTGTTGTTGCTCAGTTTCATGTTCTTTCACAAGTAATGTAGCCAACTGCTCTTCACTACGCAGTAGCTTAGCATCACTTGTCATTAAACGCTTTATAAATGACGGCGCTACTACCTTCTCTAATTTCTGACGCGCCTGACGTTGTTCCTGCAAGGTTTGTTGTAACGTTGTAAGTTGTGCTTCAATATACATTTGTTGCTGAAATAAGTGGTCACGACGTAGCAGTAAATGTTGCAGGCGTTCTTGCTCCTCAACTAATTGGTTCCATTCCATAAAAAAATCACCTCTCTACTACTACGAGTGAGAGGTGAAAAAGTTACGATTTTTTATGGCGGTTGCCAAAACCTGCCTTACGCTGTAAATAATAAATCCCCGCTACAAATAATAACACGCCACTTAAGCGAAACAGCACAACCTGTGTGCCTACTACCTCAAAAGTCATCGTCATCATTGTAGCAGCTACAAGTAAGAGGAGTATACCAATTACTGTATGAAGTGATTTTCCCATAGTGACTCCTTAATGACATTGTGGGCATTTGCCGTAAATTTCAAATTTATGGTTTTCTACTTGATAGTCCTGTAAATTAGGTCCTAACATATCCATTGGGCAAATTTCTAATGCTTTAACATTGCCACAGTCCATACAAATAAAATGATGGTGGTGCTCAGCCGCATCACATTGCATACGGAAATGACGCTCGCCTGACAACTCAGTCTCATCTAAAATGCCTAGCTCTACAAAGGTCGATAAATTACGGTAAATCGTATCGTAACTCATGCCTGGGTACTCCGCAATTAGCACATCAAGTAATTGTCGTGCTGTTAAGTATTTTTCGGTTGCATCAAACATCTCTAATAAGCGCTCGCGCTTATCTGTTCGCTTATAGCCGTTATTTTTTAAAATCTCCCACGCTTTAACACTATTCATTACGCTTCAACTCCTGTACGTTGCATTTTTGCCTGCAACTTTTTTAGCCAAATTACGAGTAATAAAATGAGTATCGACGTTACAACAATCGTACCGCCTGGTGCTAAATCTAAATAAAAGGCACTCACTAAGCCAACTACAACTGCGCCCTCGCCAAATAGTATGGCATAGATAATGGTTTGTTTAAAGCCCTTTGACACACGCATCGCCGCAGCTACAGGTAGTGTCATTAATGATGACACTAGCAAAATACCAACAATACGCATGCTTGCGGCAATAACAAGCGCTGTCACAATCATAAATAAAATATGGATCATTTTTGAAGGTAGCCCACTTGCCTTACTGTACTCTTCGTCAAAAGATAATACAAAAAGCTCCTTATAAAAAATGCGTAAAAATAAAATAACCACGGCGGCAATCGCAACTACCACCCATAAATCCGAACGTGATACCGCAGATACTGAGCCAAATAAATAACTCATTAAATCCGTATTAAAACCGTGTGCGAGTGAAATAAAAATCGCACTAATACCAATACCACTCGACATAATGATAGGGATAGCTAACTCCTCATAATGTTTGTAAACGCGGCGCAGACGCTCAATAAATAGCGAGCCTGTCACAGACGATACAATACCTAAATAAATCGGGTTAAGTAAGGCTAGTGCAGGTACCGTTTGACTAAGGTATAAACTCCCTGCAATCCCTGCAAGTGTCACATGTGAAAGTGCATCCGCAATAAGTGATAGCCTTCGCACTACAATAAATACACCTAAGAGCGGTGCAATAATGCCAATAATTAGCCCAGCAATCACTGCGTTTTGTAAAAATTCGTACTGAAAAATTGCCTCTATCATAATGCCGCTCCTTAATGTACTTTGCGTACTGAATGTCCGTACCACGCATCGCGCGCCTCTTGTGACATATCATCAAATTGATTTTTATAACCATGGAAATGAATCGTTTTGTTTAAGCAAGCTACGTGCGTAATATGACTTGATACGACATCCACGTCATGCGTGACTAATAGCATCGTAATGCCGCGCTCACGGTTTAATGTTGCGAGTAAATCATAAAAGGCCTGCACATTTTCGTGGTCAATACCAACCGTTGGCTCGTCTAATACTAATAACTCAGGATCACTAATCAATGCGCGCGCAATAAATACACGTTGCTGTTGCCCACCTGATAGCTCACCAATATTACGTTCACTAAACGCCTGCATACCAACAGCCGCTAAAGCATCCCCAACTAGTTCATTTGTATTTTTAGGCAAGCGCTTAAACAAGCCAACCTTTTTGGTTAAGCCACTGCGTACAACCTCACGTACTGTAGCAGGAAAGCCCGAGTTAAAGGCGTTAGATTTTTGCGACACATAGCCAATACGCTCGCGTTCCTTAAACTGCTTTGCGGGCGTATCAAATAAAATTACTTCGCCACTATCAGGCTTTAATAGCCCTAAAATAATTTTTAACAAAGTGGATTTACCTGAGCCATTTGGGCCAAGTAGTGCCACAAACTCGCCCTCATGGATGGCGAGCGAAATATCCTTTAACACCTGCGTATTGTCGTAGGCGAAGGAAATATGCTGTAATTCAATTAGCGTCTTTGTCATAGCATTCGCTTCTTTCTAATTCATAATCGTTACGATTTGTAAAGTATAATTATAGCGTACACGCTGTCGTTTGTAAATGCAAAAAAGAGGCTGGGA